>JABGTE010000033.1 GCA_018647445.1 Gammaproteobacteria bacterium | reverse complement strand
AGTTCGTGTTGAGGGACTCGATCGACCTTGCTCAGGCGCAGTGATGGACAGCTTTGATCAACTCAAAGCGCTGTATGACGGGCAGGGGGATCAAGATTATATTGGAGAACCGGTCAGTCAACGCGAACACGCCTTGCAGGCCGCGGCGCATGCGCGCGTCGCGGGAGCTTCCGGCGCCGTGGTGCTAGCAGCGCTTCTGCATGACGTGGGCCATTTGCAATATCAGCAGGAAGACTCAATGGCGGGGTTTGGAACGCGAGATCATGAACGCCTGGGCGCGCACTTTCTGGCTTGCTTAGGCTTTTCAGCCGAAGTTTGTGCTTTGGTGCACCGGCATGTCGATGCGAAACGCTATCAAGTTGCTCGGATAGATGGGTACAGGGCTGGACTCAGTCAGGCCAGTAAACGTACCTTGGCCTTTCAAGGTGGGGCAATGACCCTTCCTGAGATGCATGCGTTTGAAGCGGACCCCATCTTTGAATTGGCGCTACGCGTTCGACAGTGGGATGAGCTCGCTAAAGCGGAGGTGGCAAGGGTTCCCGAGTTCGAGGCGTACGCGGCGCAAATCCAGGCGCATTTAAAATCGACGCAATTGACGGGTGATCAAATCGCCCAATATAAGCGTGATGGTTACCTTGTGCTGTCGCAGGCCTTCGACTCAAGCTTCGCCGGCTTGTGGCTTGATGAATTGCAGGCAATGATTGCCGAGCGAGGGCCTCAGCGTTGGATGACGTATTTTGAGGTTAACGAGGGCGGGCAGCAGTGCTGCCGAGTGGAGCATTTTTTGGAAGATGCGCCTCGCCTGAAAGAAGTGTTGGTCGGTAACAAGATAATGGGCTGGGTTGCTCAATGCCTCGGGGCGCCAGGTATTTTGTTTAAGGAAAAAATCAATCTAAAACTAGCTGGTGGCCAAGGCTTTGACTCACATCAAGATGCGCCGGCCTTTGATTTGTTTGGTCAGAGTCAGCATTTAACCGTGATGGTGAGTTTAGATGCGGCCAATGAGCGCAATGGCTGTCTTGAGGTGGCCAAGGTAGAGTACTGCGAGACAATCTTGCCGATGAACGCCGATCGAACACTTGCCCAGCATGTTGTCGAATCCTTGACCTGGCAATCGGTTGAAACAGAGCCAGGGGATATTGTGATCTTCAATAGTTTTTTACCCCATCGCTCGGGCGTTAATCAGAGTCTACAGTCAAGGCGTGCAATCTATGCAACCTATGCCAAGGCCTGTGAAGGGGATCATCGAGCCAAATACTTTCACCAAAAACGCGCGCTATTTCCGCCCGATGCTGAACGGCGAGCCGGACGAACCTATGCCGGCGGCATCTTCAATGTTGGCAACCCGATTCGATAGACGTTTTGGGGCATCGCTCGTGCTTTACGGGATCTGTGCCAATCGTTTTAGGCGTAAGGTCGCTAGCGCCAGGCCCACACTGATAACGGTTAGAAGGGTTAACGCGAAACCAAAATTGCCCGAGACATCATAGAGTACGCCTAAAGCAATCGGTCCCATCACGCCGCCGACCTCGGCTGCTGAAAAGAATAAACCGCTGGCCATTCCCGCGTATTTGTCGCCAATCCCGGGCAGCTCCACCAGGGTCAAGATTAGGACTGTCATCAAGCTTGAGCGCGCAATACCTTGCAAAATTAAGCCACTCGTTTGCAGTGCTGGATTGGTGAATTGCAATAAAATCGTGGCGATGGCTGCTGCCAGACCCAAACAAAGTAAAATCTCGAAGCGGCGACCGGGCGTGGCAAGTCGTGGAATGGTGAGCGAGCCGAGTATGCCGATGACGGTCGGAATGGCAGCCCAATAACCGGCCTCAATTAGGGTCATGCCACTGGTTTGCAAGATAGATGGCAGCCAATTGTTTAGGCCATGATTCACCATAAACACGCCGACGCTCATGATCAGGACCAATTGCACCGCAGGCTGTTTTAACAGCGTTCCAATCAAAAGCGGCTGTTTGTCTTGGGTGGATCGCGTTAGGGCCTCTGCTGAACGCATGCTGGATCGACTGGCTATGACGAACCAGAGCAGGGCAATCAAAAGCGCGATGCCCGCATTTAAGAACATTAGGTTTTGCCAAGAACCCAGTAAGGGAAGTAGAACAGAATGGGTGAGGGTTAAGGAAATGACGCCGCCGATGGCAGGGCCCGTCATATAAATGCCCATAGCGAGCCCCCGGTCAGATCCTTGGAACCATCGGGTAATGATTTTTGGCGCACCCGCTGAAACGATAGGGCCACCCACGCCGAACAACATGACAGCTAGGAGCATGCTGAAATAGTCGTCACTAAGACCCCGCAGCATGGCCGAGCAGGCAATGATCAGCACGCCTGTGCTGAGTGCAAAACGAGACCCAATTTTATCGAGAAGAATGCCGCCCGGAATCGCAAACGCGATGTAGGTCAATTGCCAGGCGCCCATGATACTGCCCATGGCTGTATGCGAAATCGACAGATCACCTTCGATTAACGGCACGAGCGGCGCAAGGCTGGTTGCGGTCAACCCAAATGCCGCATAACAACTCCATACACCGAATAAGATCATCCAACGGTAGATAGCAAATCCCCAAGAAAAAGGCGGGTAAGGGTAGCACATTCGATGGCTTGCCATGAGGCCGTAAAATGCTGTGCTACAGTTCAAAAAAGTTAGGGCGATGCAGCATGTTTTACGGATGGCGGCTGGTAGCGGGGTTGTTTGTAATCCTTGCGTTCAGTTCGGGGCTAGGTTTTTACAATCATGCGGTTTTTATTCAAGCGCTGGCAGAATCTGACCGTTATTCGATTACCGCCGCATCCTCCGCGGTGTCGGTGTTTTTCTTAGTGAGCGGGATTGCGGGCTTGGGCATCGCGCCGCTCTTAGATCGTTATGATGTTCGTTTGATTGTTGTGAGCGGAGCGATTTTCGCCGCCATCGGATTGCATTGGATTGGCCAAATTACCGCGCTATGGGAGTTGTATGCGGTCTACGCCCTATTTGGTGTGGGTTTTAGCGCCTCGGGGCTGTTGCCCTCAACCACCCTAATCTCAAGATGGTTTGTTGTGCATCGCGCGCGAGCCCTGTCGATTGCGTCGACCGGGTTGTCCGTTGGGGGCATGATCATCACGCCTTTTTCAGCCTACTGGGTTTCAACCTTTGGGCTGCCTCAGGCCGCAAGTTTTCAAGCTATCTTATATTTGCTGGGGGTTGTGCCCATCGCCGTTTGGTTACTCCGTTCCTCTCCAGCAGAATTACAATTGATGCCTGATGGCGGCGCTTGGCAAACGCAACCAAGCCCGCCAGAAGGCGTATCTTTTGACGTTGCGATTCGAGACCCTTTCTTTCTCTGGTTAAATCTAGCCTATAGTTTTGTGATGTTGTCTCAGGTGGGCGGGATCGCCCATCAATATGGCTTGATTACGGAGCGCGTAGACAGTGACTCGGTGAGCCTGATGATGATGGTGTTGCCGCTCGCCAGCATTATCGGCCGTTTAGCGGGTGGCTTTTTGTTAGACCGGGTGCCGATGTTCGGCTTTACGGCGGTCATGATGTTTCTGCAGGCGGCGGCATTAGCGCTTTTGGGGCTTGCACAGTCTGCAGTCTTAATCTGTTTAGGGCTCGCGCTGCTGGGGATCACAGTCGGCAATTTGCTCATGTTGCAACCTTTGATCATCGCCGAGCGTTACGGCCTGCTTGATTACAGCCGGCTGTTCGCTTGGGCAAATTTGGCAAGTGTTGCCGGAGTGGCCGCAGGTCCCGGACTGTTAGGCTGGTTGGTGGGCGTGCATCTCAGTTATCACATTCCGTTTTTAGTGGCCGGCGGGTTTGGCGCGCTGGCGGGGAGTGTCTTTTTGTTATGCTTGCAGAATGACACGGTTAGTGCGCGTGGGTGAAGCCGCTGTAAAGCGGCGCAATGAAAGATTATAGGAGACCGATCAATTGAAAAAAATTGGCACAGCTACATCAAAAACGGCTACGAAAATACTGCTCTGCGGCAGTGGGGAGTTGGGGAAAGAAGTGGCGATTGAGTTTCAACGCTACGGTGTTGAGGTGATCGCGCTGGATCGCTATGACAATGCGCCCGCAATGCAGGTGGCCCATCGCGCCTACACCGTCAATATGCTTGACGGAGATTCGTTGCGCGGAATCATTGAGCAAGAACAACCGGATCTTATTATTCCGGAGATTGAGGCACTCGACACAGCGACCCTTGCGTCGTTAGAGCAAGCGGGTTTTCGAGTGATTCCAACTGCGAACGCTACGCAGTTGACAATGAATCGCGAAGGTATCAGAACGCTGGCATCAAAAACCTTAGGCTTGCCAACTTCCAGCTATGCCTTTGCAGATGACCTGGCTGCCTGTCGAGAGGCAGTCCAAGCGGTGGGGTTTCCCTGCTTTGTGAAACCAGTCATGTCATCGTCGGGTAAGGGGCAGTCGATTTTACGCTCGGAGTCAGACATTGAGCCGGCCTGGGGGCACGCGCAGTCCGCGGGCAGGAGTGGTAAGGGACGGGTCATTATCGAAGGCTTTGTCGATTTTGACTATGAAATAACCCTTCTGACGGTTCGGCATCGAGATGGCACGAGCTTTTGTGAACCGATCGGTCATCGGCAGGAGGCGGGCGACTACCGAGAGTCCTGGCAACCACAGCCAATGTCGGATTTGGCAAGGCAGAAAGCGGAGACCATTGCCCGTGTGATCACGGACCGACTTGGCGGCTTTGGTCTGTTCGGCGTTGAATTGTTCGTGAAGGGCGATGAGGTTATTTTTAGTGAAGTCTCACCAAGACCCCACGACACGGGTCTCGTGACGTTGATTTCGCAAAATTTATCGGAATTTGCACTGCATGTCCGGGCGGTTCTAGGATTGCCCATTCCCATGATCGAGCAGTTGGGGCCCAGCGCTTCAGCCGTCATTCTGGCTGAGGGGCAGTCTTCTGCCATTTCGTTTTTTGGGCTCGAAGAGGCTCTGCAGGCGCCTAATACGGAAGTGCGATTGTTCGGCAAGCCATCCCTCGATGGCCATAGGCGGTTGGGCGTAGCGCTCGCTAAAGCGGAGGACATCGCCGGTGCGCGGCTGCAGGCAAGTGCTACAGCTGCAAGCGTGACGGTCGTCTTTGAAGACGAGACGAGTTCTTAACGCTTGGCAAGGGCGGGCGTTAAGATTTTAGGGATGTTAAACGAGAATGATTTGATCAAATGATGACGGGAGTCGCGTAATGGGAAAGCAATTTTTAAATAAAGTGGTATTGATTACTGGTGGTAGTCGAGGTCTTGGCCGGGCTATGGCGGAAGGCTTTGCAGCAGAAGGCGCTAAATTGGCGATTGTCAGTCGAAAATTAGAGAGCTGTGAGCAAACCAAGGCCGCGCTGGTTGAAGCTTACGGCTCAGAGGTGTTTGTTCGGGCCACCCACGTGGGTGATTGGGACGACTTGGGCGCGATGGTTGAGGAAGTCATTGCGCACTTTGGTCGGATCGATGTCTTGATCAATAACGCTGGCATGTCGCCCCTGTATCCTGCCTTATCAGAGATATCTGAGGTCTTATTTGACAAAGTCGTTGGCGTTAATTTGAAAGGGCCTTTTCGGCTGATGGCGAGTGTTGGCGATCGAATGATGCAAGGCGAGGGTGGCAGTATTATCAATATTAGTAGCTCTGCATCGGTTACCAAAAGCCCGAATTCAGAGCCTTATGGCGCGGCAAAAGCAGGCTTAAACGCCTTAACTCGATCGTTTGCCGCAGCTTATGGGCCGAAAGTCAGGGTTAACTGCATAATGGCAGGCCCCTTCTTGACTGATATAAGTGAGGCTTGGGACATGGCGGCGTTCAATGAGCGCGCAAAGTCCAGTATACCGCTACAGCGTGGCGGTGAAGCCGCTGAGATTGTTGCGGCCGCCTTGTATTTTGCTGGGCCGGGCGCAAGCTTTACAACGGGCGCTATCTTGGCCGTCGATGGTGGATCGCATTAAGCAATCCTGATGGTGCATTGTGGCGGTCCGGCTAGAGCATGGAGGATGTTTCAGGCACTAGATCGGTCGCGGCTCATAGGTTTTTTTGAGCCGATAGGAGGTGAACCGCTCTTTCCCTCATCAGATTAAACAGGCATAGTTGCTCGCATCTAGGGTTAGTTCAGTAGCAAAATGAAATTGTTCAAGGAGATGGTATGAAAGCGGCGATATTTAGAGAAATTGGAGCACCCCTGACGATCGAGAACATTTCGATTTCAAAGCCCGGGCCGAGAGAAGTCTTGATCCGAACCGCTGCCGCTGGGGTGTGTCATAGCGATCTACATTTTATTGACGGACTGTATCCAGCCGTGACCCCTATGGTGTTAGGGCATGAATCAAGTGGTGTCGTCGAGCAAGTCGGCAGTGATGTGACCTACGTGAAGCCAGGGGATCATGTTATTACCTGCCTTTCCGTGTTTTGTGGTCATTGCGAAGATTGTCTGACGGGGCATATGTCACTCTGCCAGAATCCCGAAACCAGACGCGGGCCCGATGATGAACCGAGGCTCGCGCACAATGCGCAACCGGTGCAGCAGTTTGCTAATTTATCGTCGTTTGCGGAACAAATGCTGGTGCATGAACATGCTATTGTCAAAATCCGCGAGGATATGCCGATGGATCGTGCGGCGCTCATAGGCTGTGCTGTCACGACTGGGGTTGGCAGTGTGTTTCATACGGCCGCAGTTGAACCGGGCACGACCGTTGCGGTGATTGGCTGTGGTGGGGTTGGGTTGTCTTGTATTAACGGCGCGGCCCTTGCCGGTGCGGGTCGCATCATCGCGGTTGATACGATGGCCAGCAAGCTTGAGATGGCCAAAACCTTTGGCGCGACCGACGTGGTCAATGCAGCGGACGGCGACCCAGTTGCGCAGATCATGGAAATGACCGGCGGCGGCGTACACTACTCCTTTGAAGCCATCGGTCTTAAAGCAACCGCAGAGCAGGCCTTTGCCATGCTCCGCCGCGGCGGTACTGCGACGGTGATTGGGATGATTCCAGTTGGTGTCAAAATTGAATTAATGGGGGCGGCCTTCCTGCAGGAGAAGCGGATTCAAGGCTCCTTTATGGGGTCCAATCGGTTTCGGATTGATATGCCGCGGTTCGTTGATTTTTATCTTGCTGGCAAGCTGCATCTGGATGAGATGGTATCGAAGCGCGTCGGGCTCGAAGACATCAATCAAGCCTTTACGGACATGAAGACAGGCGCTGTTGCGCGCAGCGTGATTGTGTTTGATGGCGTGGCGTAAGCACAGACGGCGCAAAGATTGCCCGTAAAACAGAGCGCGCTCTGTTTTACGGGTATCAGCTCGGGTCTTTCGACTGGCCTGACGGCGACTCCGCTTCAAACTCTTCTTCCAGGCGTATCGTGCTAGACATGGCTGGAAACTTGCCGACTTTGTCAGCATAAAAGACTCTGATTCGATCCATGTCTTCCTTTAACCGGCCGCTAAGCGGCATCGCCTGGCTAATGCCCGCAAGTTTTTTAGGATAATCTAGGAAACCAAAGATCACAGGGACGTTTGCGCTCTGTGCAATGTGATAAAAGCCGGAGCGCCATCGATCTGTATGGGCCCGAGTGCCGGCCGGTGGTATGACTAAATGCAGACTTGCCTGGGTTTGAAAGCGCTCGGCGATTTGGCTCACAAGGCGGGTTCGCTTTGAGCGATTCACTGGAATACCGCCAAGCCAATGCATGATAAATCCCAAGGGATGCTTAAATAAACTATCTTTGCCCAACCAATGAATGCGGACCCCCAATGCCGAGGTCGCGGCGATGAGGAACACAAAGTCCCAATTACTGGTGTGTGGCGCGGCAATGATTACGCTGCGCGGCTCGATCGGTAGCTCGCCAGAGACTTTCCAACCGGTAATTTTGAGAACCAGGCGCCCAAGCATCTGCGCGAGCCTGGAGTTTCGGTGATGCTGAAGCATAATTTCTTGTCTCTAGTTGCAAAGTATCGGTGCATAATGCCGGCGTGGGACGTTTTTATATCACGGATAAGCGACAAAAGAGCGTTGACGATGCAGGATAGATGGATTAAACCTAGAAAAAGAGAATTAGGCCGATGTTTCGAAATCAGAATCAGAAAATAAAGCTTGTAGGGCTTCGTTGGATGCTCCGAGGTGTTGTTGGAGCACTGGTTTTTGGCCTCAATTTTGCGCAGGCTGATGATTTTTCCGAACTGGCGTCCGCGGTCAAAGCAGGGCGGTTGGCGCAGGTTGCCGAGTTGCTCAAAGCGATAGGAGAATCTCAAAGCGTATTACCACCACCATTTTCGGAAACCTTAACATCCGCTCGGACCGTCTCGCCTGGTATGGAAGATATGGTCGGCGCGTTCGACGCGTTGACTCTGGAAGCGGAAGCCAGTTTTGAATCGGGGCATCTGCAGCAAGGATTGGTTGATCAAGAAGGCGTTGTGATGTTCGCCTCGGATGTAATAGGCCCGATGCATTTGCTCACTGCAGATGCGCAGTTTCGTTTGTTTCAGAAGCTGCTCGATGCGGGTGTCCAACCCTATGCAGAAGCCATGATTGATGCGGCTTATGGTATTTATGAAGAACAGTTAGGTCCAACGCACCCTAGCACGGTGCAAATGCTGGCACAGTCGCACTGGGTCTACTTGATGAAGGGTGACATTGAAACGGCCTCTGATATTTTGGATATCGCGCAAATGCAGATGCAAGCAGCGCTGCCGCCGGGCCACGCGTTCAATCAATTAATCGCGGAAGATCAAATCAGAATTCTCAATCAGACCGGTCGCTCTGAGGGTGCCGCGGCCGCCCAGCAAGCGCTTTGTACAATCTTGGCAGATGCCGTGTCCGTGTGGCACCCACGGCATCTGGCCTGCTTGGACTACCTTGCGATCATTGAAATCGACCGAGGAGCATTAACTGCGGCTGGGGAACACCTCCGTCTTGGCATTGCACTGGCGACGGAGGCCGCAGGCGCTGGATCAGAGCGCGCGGTGGGTATGACCTTGCGGCAGGCAGATGTGCTCCGAAAAATCGGGAATGCCGGTGCGGCAAAAACCATGCTGAGCAAAGCGCTTAAAATCATCCCTGCTGGCTCAGAAACTCAGCTGCGGGCAAAAGCCTATCTGATCGATACCTTGATCGATCTAGCGGCCTTTGACGAGGCGTTAGCGGTTGTGGCGGAAGTTGAGCCCCGTGCTCGGCAGCTTTGGGCCAATAACCCAAAAAATCTCTACGCTTTGCTGGGTAAGCGAGGCGATTTACTGCAGCGTCTCGGGCGATACAACGACGCAGAAGCGGCCTTTCTGGCGGTGCTTGAGGGCATGCGGGCCTTGGTTGGTGAATCAGATCCGATGGTGATCGCATTCACTAATAACCTCGGAAATCTTTATGAAACCATGGGGTTGTATGATCAGGCGGAACCGCTGATGAAGCGCGCTTTGGCGCTAGTTGAAGGGGTTCGAGGCGCCGATGGGCCAGAGACTGCGCGCCAAAGTAACAATTTAGCGTTGCTTTATGAGAGCCAAGGAAGCTTCAGGGAAGCTGAGCCACTGTATAAAAAGAGTATCTTGGTGTTGCAAGGTTTGTTTGGTGAAGATCACCTTGAGACCATCGCGATGAAGAACAATCTTGCGTTCCTTTACTTCATGATGAACCAGTACGACCAGGCTGCGCCTGCGTTTGAAGACGTTTTAACCCGCTGGACTCGGACCTTGGGTGAAGATCATCCCTTTCGGCTAAAAGCGTTAAACAATTTAGGCCGGGTGCAGCTCAAGAGCGGCGCCTTGGTTGAAGCCGAACAAACGCTGTTGCTTGCGCTAACCCTGCGGCAAGCGAAATTAGGCGATGATCATCCCGATGTCATTCGGTCGCTGATCGATTTGGGTGGGGCTTATCTTTACCAGGACCGCCTAGATGAAGCGATGGTGATGCTGAAGGATGCCTTGGCCCGAGCCGAAGCGGTGCTCGGGGAGCAACATCCTTATACCTTCGAGGCGCTCAATGGGTTGTCCGATGTTTATGTTGCACAGAATCGTTTAACAGCAGGCGTTGAACTCAAGCGTCGAGGCTTTCTGCGGCGCAGCGCATTCCTGGATCGAGTGCTTTGGGTTACCGGGGAGAATGCTCGAGAAGGCTATATGCGACTGCATCGACCAGAATTTATGTCCTACCTACAGTTGCTCTCCGAAGTGGGCGGGCCGGACAGTGCACGCTTGGGGTTAGAGGCCAGCATGCATCGCAAGGGCTTGCTGCTCAAAATCACGTCCGAAATCCAACAGATTGGCCGGATGACGCAGAACCCGGCGTTAGCCAATCTTGCGAATGAGTTGCGGGTTGCGCGGGAGTCCTTGGCAAAGTTGACGTTGAGTGGACCCACTGCGGAGACTGCAGGGCGACATCCAGAGGCGCTCTATGCGTTAGAGCAGGCGGTTAATGAACTGCAGGGTGATTTGGGTCGTGCCAGTGCGCAATATCGGACCTCGATTGCGCAAATCAGCGTCGAGGCCTTGGAAGCAGAAATCGATGAGGGCAAGGCTTTGATCGATTTTCAGTCCTACAGTACTGAAGCAGGTCCGCATTACGTGGCCTCGGTAGTGGCTCGGATCGATGGCGAGCTTGAGTATTCTCTTGTGACCTATGATGATGCCGCCGAAGTTGATGAGCTCATTGGCGAATATCGCGAGACTATTCAGGACCCTGCAGCCGATGAGATCGATTTTATCGAGGTGGGTCAAATGGCCTATGAGGCGATTTGGGAGCCGATTGCGAATGTGACGGAGGGTATTGAGTATGTCTACCTGATTCCCGATGGTTTGTTGAATATTCTGCCGTTTGCGGCGCTGGTTGATTTTGATGATGCGTATTTGGTTGAAACCGTTGATTTTCATTTTCTAACCTCCGGGAGAGACCTGCTGCCCAGTTTCTTAAGTCTGTCGGAAGGGCCGTATATGATCGTTGCGGGTCCTGATTATGATGCGGCGGAAGTCGCAGACCCTAAGCAGTATCAGCAAGCCGCGGCATCCAGAGCGGCTCAAGGTGATACCTTGCGCGGTGCGGGCAATGGCCTGCGAGGACTGAACTTTTTACCCTTGCCTGGTGCGCAAAAAGAAGGGGAAATTATCCTGGAGCAGGTTGATGCGCAAAACGAAGCGCGGAGCGTCTTTAGTCAAGGTGCGGCCGAAGAACAAGTCATTAGTGAACTTACCGAGATCCCTGAGATCTTGCATATCGCGACCCATGGCTTTTTTCTCAAAGCCGATGAAAACTTAAAGAAACGGTTGTTAAAGCTACAACGGGGTGCGGATCTGCAAGTGCCACCGCCAGGGGATAACCCGCTCCTGCGGGCCGGGCTGGCCTTTGCTGGGATCAATAAAAATGCCCAGTTCCTAGGCGATATCGACACCCGTAATGACGGGGTGTTAACGGCACTCGAAGTACTTGATTTGAAACTATCCGGTACCAAGTTGGTGGTCCTGTCAGCTTGTGAGACGGGCCTTGGGGAAATTCATGAAGGGGAGGGCGTTTACGGCCTGCGTCGGGCTTTTCAGGAAGCGGGGGTCTCAGAAGTTGTGAATTCGTTGTGGGAAGTCAGCGATGCCGGAACGCAAGCGCTCATGACCGAGTTCTATCAGCGGATCCTTACGGGGATGCCGGCGCGTCAAGCCTTGCGTGAATCGCAATTGGCGCTCAAAGAATCCCCTTTATGGGGACAACCCTATATTTGGTCTGCGTTTATGATGGTGGGTAGTTACGAATCTGCTGGTATCGCGGAAACATGATCTTAGGTAAACTGTGTCCGATTGGTATTAAAGAGCTTCTTATTTGAGACGTTTAAACCTTATTACTCCTTTTTTGCTGAGCTTCAGTGCTTTGAGTTCTGGTCAGACGCTGGTGGAAGCCATCGAGCAGACGCTGCTGACCAACCCAAACATTCAGGCCTCGGCGTACAACGTTGACGCAGCCGGGGCGCTGCGGCGCCAGGCCGTTGCCGGTTATCTGCCGAGCATCGATCTAGTCCTCGCCCGAGGTCTTGAAAAATCGGACAATACGACAACCCGAGCAACCGGGGATGTCAGCAGAAATTTCAATCGTTTTGAGCGCTCAATTACCCTCAATCAAATGCTCTATGATGGCTTCAGCACAGCCGCCTTCGTCAATCAGCAAAATGCGATCTTAGCCGCAACCACGCAGCGGCTCGCAACAACTCGGGAAAATACGGCGCTTAGATCGGCTCAAGCCTATTTAGAGGTGCTCCGCCGAGATCAGGTGGTTGCCTTGTCTCAGGTCAATTTGGTGCAGCACGAAGAAACCCTTCAGAAAATCGAAGAGCGATTTGAAAGTGGTGTTGGAACTAAAGTCGATGTCGTGCAAACCAAAGGTCGACGAGCGCAATCAAAAAGTTCGGTTTTAGTGAGCGAAAAAGATGCGCAAAATGGGCGCGTTGAGTTCTACAGAGTGATTGGCGAAAGCCCTCGGGCATTGTCCTTGCCGGTCCGCCCAAAAGGGTTGCCTGAGACCCTTGAGCAGGCCGTTCAAACGGCCTTTCGGAATAGCCCACAGGTTAAAGCGGCGCAATTTGACCTAGAGGCCTCGCAATCCGCCCGCAAACAAATTTTAGGGGGGTACCATCCAAGAGTGGACTTGGCGCTCGGGGCGACTCGAAACGATGACATGGACGGCTCGCCAGGCGCGAATGATGATGAAACGGCTGTCATTAAAATGAGCTATAACCTCTATCGCGGTGGTGCGGATCGCGCAAAGATGAAAGAAGCGATTGCTAGAATCAATGCAGCAGAACAAGCATTAATATCGCTTCGGCGGTCAATTACGCAAGATGTGAGTATCCTCTGGAATGATCTTGAAGATCTCTCGGTCAGGATCGAGTACCTGCAGCTGCATGTGACCTCAACCGAAGAAGTGCTAGAGGTGTACTTAGAGCAGTTGTCCATAGGCAAGCGTTCACTGCTGGACGTCCTTGATATTCAAAATGAGCTGTTTCGAGCGCGTTCTGGTTTAGTTTCTGCGGAGTTTCAATTGCGCTTGGCAGAGTATCGCTTGCTGGCAACCGGGGGGCAGTTTTTAACCAGCATGGGCTTCACGAACCAGTAAGGGGCACTAACCAGACGCTAACCTACCTCGCATCAGGGGTTTAAGGCGGGTTGCATGCACCGTTTCAACGTCAATCCGTTTATAATCGGCTTAACATTTTCAGGCAGCGCGCGTTGTGACTAGAAACGAATCGGCTTTTGGCGTCGGGCTAGACTTTGGGACCTCTAATTCCGCAGCGGCCTGGTTTGATGGACAAGACGTCCACATGATTGCACTGGAGGACGAGGCCGTTGTGATGCCATCTGCGGTTCATTTGGACCGTGCTCTGCTTGCCAAGACCGGCTCGGCCGCGATTCGCCAATATATCCTTGAAAATCAAGATCGGATCGTCGAGCTGACCCCCGAAGTGATCGCTCAAGCGTCGCTTGTAACCGGGGACGCCGAAGCGTCGGATCCCTTTTCTCAACCCGAGATTACCACAAGCGCGGTCTATGGCGCCGCGGTCATTGATCGCGGTCTCCCGGGACGTTTGTTTCGCGGCGTCAAACGTTTGATTGGTAATGCTGAGATGAAACGACTAATGGTTTTTGATCATCCATTTCGATTGGTTGCTCTGTTGACGCCGATGCTTAAAGCCATTCGACAGCGCATTGAGCGCGCGATCTCGTTGGCCAACGACCAAGTGATCATCGGTCGGCCGGTCCATTTTGAGGGACCGCGTGGGGCAAGTGAGGTTGCGTTGGCGCGATTAAGCGAAGCAGCCGGCTATGCTGGTTTGCAATCAAACCGGTTTTATCCAGAGCCGCTTGCCGCGACCTTAAGTTATTTGGTACAAAACGTCCGCTCCGGGGTCGAGCAGCAAAAGGGCCTTGCTCTGACTTTCGACTTTGGGGGTGGCACGCTTGATCTAAGCTTGGTTCGGTTTGACGGTTTGCAGATGTCGGTGCTGGTTACCAGTGGGCTGGCGATTGGCGGCGACCATATTGACCAATTGATTTTCAAGCGATTCATCTCGCCGCACCTTGGCAAGGGTGAGCGCTGGGTGCGCCGAGTCGACGGGGAAGTGATTGAGACCGAGTTTCCGTTTGATGAATTTGAAGCGTTGTTGCTCAATTGGCCTGTGACGTACACTCTGAATCAGGGGAAATATCGCTCTAAAATTCGTGATGGAATTCGGCAAGGGGGCGCCGCAGCTGAAAAATTCCAGCGGCTTGAGGAACTCATTAGTCATAATTTGAGTTACCGTGTTTTCCAGGCAATTCGAGCGGCCAAAGCAGAACTTTCAACACAGACAGAGACGGTGATAGATGTGCCCGAACTTGATCTGTCGATTCCGGTGGGTTTGCCCGCCTTCAATGATTTACTGCAGCATTTATTGGCGGAAGTAGAAACGCTAATTGACCAAACCCTAGCGCGGGCAGGTCTCAATCCGCCGGATATAGATTTGGTGATCCGGACTGGCGGCTCTAGTTTAATTGCTTCGATTCAATCGTGCTTGGAAGCCCGGTTTCCCAGCCGGGTTGTGGTGCATGATCCCTTTACAAGTGTCGCCGCTGGGCTGTCGATCGCCAGTTACTATGGACACGAGTATGATCCTGCCACAACCATTGAGCGATGAGCTATTGTTGTCCCAGGATTCACTTAATAATGGTTGTAGTCCTAAGGTTTGGAGACGTTCGTAAGGAGTGCTTTGAAGATGACTGAGTCTATTATTCGATTAGGTTTCGATTTACCAGAGCTTGCGTCTTTGCCGCAAGATATCCGTGAACGCTTGTCAACGGTGCAAGAAAAGTCTGGTTTTTTACCGAATATCTTTGTGGCCTTGGCGCGGCGTCCAGACGAGTTTCGTGCTTTTTTTGCGTATCACGACGCCTTGTTGGAACAACAGCATGGCAGGCTCACCAAAGCCGATAAGGAAATGATCATTGTTACCACCTCGGCGCTCAATGATTGCCACTATTGTATTATTGCCCACGGTGCCATTCTTCGGATCAGGTCAAAAAACCCGCTCATTGCAGATCAGGTGGCCATTAACTATCGCAAAGCGGATATCACAGCTGACCAACGTGCGATGCTCGACTTCGCCTGTGCGGTGGCCCTGCGCTCCGGCGCAGTCGAAGACGCTGAGATTCAAGTGTTGATTGATCTGGGCTTTAGTCATGAAGACGTATGGGATATTTTGGCGATCACCGCATTTTTTGCGATGAGTAATCGGTTGGCGAATGTTGCCGCCATTCGACCAAATTCAGAATTTTACACCCTTGGGCGTGGGTAGGCTTTGCCTCGATAACTTTCTTTGAATTAACGAGGCGAGGCATTGTGAGATACACCATACAAGGGGCTGACTGCCGATTATCGGTTGCGGTTTACAACGAGTCAGCAACCAAAACCCTTGTCGTGCTGCACGGTATGCGAGACCACGGGGGCAGTTTTGAATCACTTTTGCCTGTGCTGTCAGACTTCCGGGTCATCATCCCGGATTTACGAGGTCATGGTTTGAGTGATCAAAATGGCGTCTACACCATGATGCACTTTGCGGCCGACCTGCTGCAGGTGTTCGATGCGTTTGAAGTTCAGGAAGGGTACTTGCTCGGTCACAGCCTCGGCGGCCATGTTGCTGCTCGGTTTGCCGCCTTGTTTGGACACAGATTGAAAGGGCTCATTTTAGTGGATGGCTTTGGGCCGCCCAGGCAGGACGCACGCTTGCCTGTTGATCAGTTCGCATTGATGCAAGCCGCTCAGGTGCAAGCACTGCAGCAGGCGGGTCCGCGTCGTAAAATAATGGCCGATGAGACAGTCGCGGTTGCGCGGTATCAAGCCAGTAATCCGGGATTAGACCGCGCGGTTGTTGCGCGTTTGGTAAGACAAGGGGTTGGGCCTGCACCAGAGGGCGGTGTGTCCTGGCGCTGGGATCCCAGGGTGCAAATGGTCTGGTCGACCTTCTCTCATGAAGATAGCGAAGCCTTGTTAGGGAATATCTCCTGCCCCACGTGCGTAATTACCGGTTCAGAAGGACTGGGCTATTGGCTGTCGATGCACCCTCAACTTGCTGGACAACAACGGCTCTACGAGCAAGAACTTGCACGCAGAGTGGGTCTTATTGCGGATGCACAAAGTATTGTACTCAAGGGTGCGGGCCATATGGTGCACTATGACACCCCCGAGGCTTTCAATCAGGTGGTTCTAGACTTCCTCAGACCGCTTACGCCCTAACATTACGCCACACCAATATTGAGTCCCTGTGGCGAGGCCCGTCCTACGGTCGAGCCTAGTTTTATCTGTGAATCATCATCCATGGCTGCTGAGCGTGAAAGCCGCCGGCGAGGGCTGTCAATCAAGGTCAGGCCGAAAGGGCTTTTTGAGCGATTCGGGATGGCCGAGCTCGGCAGGCTGCGTGCGGTTGCGCGCGTACGAGCTATGCCATCAGGTTTTGATCGCTGCTGGACTTTCTAACGCGCTATTTACAGCAGAATCAATGAGCGCTGCGTCCTTGGTTTCTGAGTCCTTTGCGCCCAAACCGATGAAGTCTAAGTAGTCGTTTTGCATGAGATACAAACTTGGTACCAGAAATAACGTTATGACGGTTGCAAACAGTACGCCAAAGGCTAAAGAAATCGCCATAGGAATAAACATAAAGGTTTCTGGGTCTTCGTTGGTCATAAGGGGAATCAATCCAACAAAGGTCGTGACCGAAGTAAGGATGATTGGTCGGAATCGGACGACACCTGCTTCGGTAACCGCATCAAACAAAGGCACCCCTGCGGCGCGCTGACGATTAATGAAGTCGACCAAAACGAGCGATGCGTTCACGACAACGCCTGATAACGCGATGATCCCGAGCAAAGAAAAGAAGATGAGGTTCCAGCCCATAATATAGTGACCAACAATTGCGCCGACGGCCCCAAATGGAATGACGCTCATGATAATCAAAGGTTGCAGATAGGATTTCAAAGGGACCGCGAGCAGGGCAAAAATAATGAGCAGTGCCAGCAAAACGTTTTTACCGAGGCTCGACGTAACCTTGCTGCGCTCAAGTTGTTCACCGCCCAATCGATAGCGTACGCCTGGGAACAGGTCGTTACGACAACTGTTGTCGACGCTTGAGAAGCTTGAGGCATCTTGACAAATGATTTGCTGAATCGCCGGTATAAGTGCTTCGGGCGCCATCACGCTGCGATCGATGTCGCCTCGAACACTGACTACGCGCTGCTGATTTTCCCGGTTGATGCTGGAGTAGCTCTTACCCTGCACGACAGAGGCGACGGTGCTGAAGGGAACTTCTGTGCCATTGGGGCTCCGAATGCGCATGTTTTCAAGATTGCCAAGGGATTCTCGCTCCGCTTTTGGATAGCGCACCATGACCCGAACATCATCCGTGCCACGTTGAATGCGTTGCGCCTCTTCGCCGTAGAACGCTTGCCTGACCTGCCGAGCGAGGTCAGTGAGCGTGAGGCCTAACGATTTCGCTTCTGGCTTGATGTTCAGCTGCAGTTCTTGTTTGCCGGCGCGAAACGAATCCGAGAGATCTAAGACGCCCGGAAATTGAGCAAGCTCTTGTCGCAAATGCAAGGCGGCGCGTTTTAGTTCTTCGACATCACGCCCTCGTATCTGCAAGGATATAGGGTCGCCAGCGCTGAAGGAGTCAGCGTTAAATTGTAAATCGATAGCGTCAGTGACAGGGCCGGTGAGTTCTCGCCAGCGACTGGCAATACGATTTGAAGTCCACCCAGGGCGGTCTTCGATCGGCGCCAAATCTAAAACAACTTCCGCTAAGTGACTGCCGCCTGCGGTTTTGTTGGGTGGCCCTGAGCTTCGCGCCGCGTTGGAGCCAATTGAGGCGAAAACATGCAGAATCGGGCTGTCGTCCAGATCGCGGCCAAGGTCTTCAGCAATTTCTTGTCGTAGTGCGACAACGGATTGTTCAATCTGTAGGGCGCCGCGCTCGGTGAGTTCAACGTTGATCCCCTCGGGCATAAGGAGCGTCGCGTAAATGCGGTCGCCCTCAATGGCGGGGAAAAATTGAAAGATAACGCGACCACTCGCAACCAGAGCAAGGGCCATGAGCAGAATGCCGGTGCCGACCGCCCAAGTAACCCAGCGCCATTGCAGCGTTTTGATGAGGAAAGGCCGGTAGACGTTATCGGCAAAGCCTTGTAAATGATCGGCAAAAAAAGATTGAAAGCGGATCCAGCTCTGAACAAAGCGGGTTTCTCTAAAGGGGTACGTCTCGGTATTGCGGTGAGAGAGGTGGGCGGGCAGGATCAACATGCATTCTACAATACTAAACACGAGACAAATCACGACGACCCAGCCAATCGTTGAAAAAAAAGCGCCCATACGGCCGTCTAAAATGAGGATCGGTAGAAAAGCCGCCATGGTCGTCAGAACGCCAAAGACCACCGGAGTGACGACTTCATTCGTTCCTTGAACCGCGGCTTCGCGCTTTGTCTCGGTTTTGCTTTCGAAGGAGAAAATACGCTCACCGACCACGATGGCGTCATCAACCACGATGCCAAGCACCAAAATAAAGGCCAACACCGTTAAGGAGGAAATATTTAATCCCGCAACGGGAAACATCCAAATCGCGCCAAGGACCGCAATGGGAATGCCTGCAGCGACCCAGAGGGCAACTTTGAATCGAAGAAATAAGGTCAGTATGAGCAACACTAAAACAAGGCCCGCATAGGCATTTTTGGTGAGCGCATTGATTCGGCGATTCAGCGGGATGGACTCATCGATCCAAACATCAAGGTTCAGACCTTCCGGCACCTCTGCGGACTTCTGTGCGACATACGCCTTGACCGAATCGGCAGAGGTGATGGTGTCTT
>JABGTE010000034.1 GCA_018647445.1 Gammaproteobacteria bacterium | reverse complement strand
AGCGGGTTTTGAGAACAGCCCTGAGCGGGTTTTGAGAACAGCCCTGAGCGGGTATTGAGAACAACCCTGAGCGGGTTTTGAGAACAATCCTGAGCGGGTTTTTTGTGAACAGCCCTGAGCGGGTTTTTTGTGAACAGCCCTGAGCGGAGTTTGATGCAACATCGGATAAAGGCCTAGGGATCTGGACTGGATCCAAGGCGAGGGCTGTATCAATATAGTCCCAAAGCAGCGTATGTTGCTGGAAACGATCAAGGGAGTGTAAAGGTATGCCGCATTGGCAAAATTGGTCCGGTAAGCAGCGCAGTAAAGTTGATTTGCTTCACTTTGCTCGCAGTGTTGACGACATTTCAGCCGTCGTGACGCGGCTTGCAAAAACCCCGGGGAAAAGGCTCCGCGTTGCGGGGGCTGGTCACAGTCATGCGCCGCTCGTGGTCGGCGCCGATCAGGTGCTGGATATTTCGGGTTTGTCGGGCGTTATTTCAACCGATTTGTCCCATCAGCGCAGTAAGATTTGGGCCGGCACACCGATTTATATGCTTGGGCGAGCACTCCATGATCAGGGTCTTGCCCTTCGGAATCAGGGTGATATTGATCGACAGTTTTTAGCTGGCGCTTGTGCGACCGGAACCCATGGCTCTGGTAGCCAGTTACAAAACCTGTCGGCATCGATTGAATCCATGACCCTTGTTGATGGCAAGGGACAGCTTCGGGTCTGTTCTAAGGCAACTCTTGGTGATGATTTTGAGGCCTTAAAGGTTGGATTGGGTGCTTTTGGTGTGGTGACCGAGATTGAGATCAATTTACGGCCTGCGTTTAGGCTCCGTGAGCAAAGCGATTCTATGAGTGGCGCTGAGGTGCTCGAAAATCTTGAGGCATTGAGCGGCAGTGGGGCAAGATTCGAATTCTTTTGGCAGCCGCGACAAGATGCCGCGCTGGTTAAAACCCTACACGAAACTCTAGATCCGCCCGTTTATCCAATTGGCGAGGAGGGCGAGCGCTGTGGCTGGAACTTTGAAGTGTTGCCGAACCATCGACCGCATCTGCATACGGAAATGGAATACTCGGTCGCGGCGGAGGATGGCCCAACCTGTTTCGCGGAAATCCGAGAATTGCTCTTGCATCGATTTACGGATGTGCATTGGCCGGTGGAGTATCGCACTTTGGCCCGCGACGACAGTTGGCTATCCAATGCTTTTGAACGAGAGACAGTCACAATTTCGGTTCATGAGGATGTGCGCAATGACGAGCGTGGCTATTATGAAGCTTGTGAAGCGATCTTTAAAAAATACCAAGGGCGTCCCCATTGGGGCAAAGTGCACTACGCGCAGAGCTCTGATTTCATAGCAAGTTATCCTCGATGGCTCGATTGGTGGCGTCTTCGAAATACGTTTGATCCCGCCGGATGCTTCCTCAATGACTTTTTGAGCAGTGTTAGCCCCAAGGGGCTCTAGTCTGATCGTTAGCCAAGGTCCTAAGGCTGTCTGTTTAACGTGGGTTTAAGGCGGTCGATCATTAAGCAGCCTGCAAGCCGTAAATAAGCCGACCAGCTGGCCGGCGAGTTACCACAAGGCCTCCGTCCGAAGCTGACCCGTGTTATGGTCTTTAAAATAAGCATTTTAAGGAGTTCCTAAAGTGAGTTTACCTGTTCTATATGGGACCGCCGGGTCGCGCGCTTTTCGTTCTATTTGGGCCGCTGAGGAGATCAACCTCGCGTACGAGCATGTTCCAACGTCGTTTCGGGGCGATAATCAAACCGAGGCGTACCTTCGGATCAATCCGAACGGCCGAATTCCTGCCTTAGTCGATGGCGAACTTACCTTGTTTGAATCGATGGCCATAAACGTGTATCTGGCGAGACATTACGGTCAACACCTGATTCCAGAAACCGATGGTGGGGAAGCGCGTATCCTGCAATGGTCAATTTGGGGAATTAGTGAGATTGAGCCACTGCAAATGCAGATCGTGATCCAACAATTTTTTACGCCTGAAGGACAGCGCGATGCAGACGTTATAGAACGGGCTACGAAGGGTTTAAGCCGTCCGCTCAACGTGCTCAACGAGACGTTATCCACTCAGGCCTATTTGCTGGGGGATGATTTCACACTCGCTGACTTGAATTTATCGGGGGTGATGGATTTACTTAAGATGCTCGCGTTCGATTTCAGCAATTGGCCGGCGGTGAAGGCTTGGTTGGCAGCCTGTTATGGTCGAGAGAGTTATGCGCGCGCTAAAAGTGTAGGTGCTTAGTTTGCGTGCCGAGTTATCGAGTCATCTCGCCGCCGCGATGCTTTAAACTAACTGGCGGTCGGAGCGTGCGGCGCCAATGGCAGTTGGAAAGAATTAAGGCGATAAGCCTTGGCGGGATTAACCGTCGCGAAAGACTATAAAAAGGAGAATCCTATGAATGCAATTCCCGGCGATAATCAATTTCCATCGTGTCATCGTGGTCTCGAGAATCTCGATGAAGAACATGATTACTGGATCGATGAGGTCGATGGCGAACTGCCCAAGGACCTGCAGGGCACCTTTTTTAGAAATGGTCCAGGACGTCAAAGAATTGGTGAAACGCCCTATGGCCATTGGTTTGATGGCGACGGCATGATCTGCGCGTTCACGTTTGACTCCGGGCGAGTGCATTTTAAGAATCGCTATGTTCGAACGCCCAAGTATTTGGCGGAGACGGCTCAGCAAGCGATTTGCTACCGAGGTTTTGGGACTCAAATCCCGGGCGGCTTGCGAAAGAACTTGTTAAAAATGCCTGCTAATCCTGCCAACACCAGCCTGATTCACCATGGCGGTCACCTGCTTGCTTTAAACGAGGGCGGTCGGCCTTGGGCGGTTGACCCAGGATCGCTCAACACCTTGGGCGAATTCTCCTACGATGGAGGTTTAACACCGGGCCAAGTGTTTAGTGCGCATGGCAAGATTCATAACCGTACGGGTGATTACATTAATTTTGGTGCGGGGGTGTCCGGGTTTGGTTTGAAAGGTCCCAAACCGTGTTTAAACTTATATCGGATTAATCCAAAGGGATCGTTGTTTCAAAAGGCGCAATTGCCATTGGATTCATTTCCGTTTTGCCATGACTTTGCCATGAGTGACCGCTATGCCATATTTTTCCTAGGCTCGATTGTGTTTGGCAACATGTTGCCCGTGGTGTTGGGAACCAGAACCATTTCTGATCAAGTGAACTTTGACCCGTCAATTGCCATGCGCATTTTGGTTTTGGACCTTGAGACGTTTGAGTTGGTCCAGTCGTTCGAAACAGATCCAGGCGCCATGATCCATTTTGGCAATGCCTTTGAAGCGGGTGATGAAGTCATTGTGGATGGTATGTTTCAGGATAATTTTTCCGCCAATGACACCTTGAGCGATGTCTTTAATCCTGATGGTCGGTTTGGCGGCGGACATTATTATCGATATTTTCTAAATATGAAGACCGGCGCGTCTCGCGCAGAAAAGGTCGTCGACACCGAGTCAGAATTTCCGACTTTTAATCCAAGCGTTGCTGGGGTGCGCCATCGCTATACCTATACGGCATGTTCTATTGATAATGGCGCGGACAGTTTTTTCAATGGCATTGCCAAGGTCGATTTTGACGGCAGTGCCGACACGCTTGCACTGCCGCAGGGTTATTACGGTTCCGAACCCGTGTTCGCGCCCAGCACGGAGGCTGGGGCTGAAGATCATGGCTACCTGTTGGAGGTGGTTTACAACGGGTTCGATCATGTGAGTGAGTTACAGATCCATCGTGCCGAAAACATTAACGATTGTGTTTGCCGACTGCGATTGCGGCATCATGTGCCGCACCAGTTCCATGGCTTGTTTTCGAGCACTGTTTTTGATCGCGGGTCGCGCTCGGAGCTAGGGGGGATCTAAACCTCGGATAGGTATTGATGGGTTAAATATTGAGCGGTTGGGTTGGTTGGCTTAAAACACGAGGCCCACAGCCAGTCTGTCAGGTCAGCCTTCATGTTTTAAGTAGGATGACGCTCAGAGTGCCGCTTGGCACGGCGGGACAAAACAAGACAAACAAAATAGTTTCAGGGTAATGACGCGCTCTTGCTTGGTTTTACATTTTGGTCGGATGGAATCGGTTGTTCACCCCGAAGGGTAGCGCGGTAGCCTAGGCGCCTTTCGGGATGATAGTCGAAGGCAGCATGGTGTTGAACTGATCGATTGTCCCAGAAGACAACGGTATTGGGACGCCACTGAACCCGGCAATGGATTTTTACGGTATAGGCGATATGGTCGTACAGCAATTTCAGCAAGCTTTGACTCTCACGAACCGTTAGGCCGTTGATTTTGGTTACAAAGCCATCATTGATATAAAGCGATTTTTTACCTGTCACTGGGTGGATTCGTATAACCGGATGGTCAGAAACCGGTAGTGCATCGAAGGCTTTTGCGCCGCTTAAGTATAGATAGTGACCGTGGGGTTCATGGCGGGCCGTTAATCCTTGAAGAAACGCTTTGAGAGGATCTGATAATAACTCGAAGGCTTGGGTCATATCGGCAAATAACGTATCGCCGCCGCTTTCGGGTACGGTAACCATTTTGAGAATGGATAAGCCCGGGGGCTTGGGTTCGCTTGAAACATCGGAGTGCCATCCTTCGCCAGCAGCCTCTCGAGTCTTCGGTCCTGAGGCAATGGTAATCAGCTCCGCAGGAATGTCGCTCGGGTTCAGCGGAAAGGTCAGGGGTTCTCCTAAACGATGCGCGAGTGCCGCATGTTCTAAAGGCGAGAGAGTTTGATCGCGAAAGACCAAGACACCTCGGCTTGCGCTCAGCGTTAGCAGGTCTGAAATCTCAAGCTCAGAGCAGTGCGCCAATTGAAACGTTGACGTTATTTCAGAACCAAATCGTGGCGTAATGGGTTTGGCGCTGAACATAGCGGACTCGTAAGGTTTGATTACATAGGTAGTCTGCCACAGTGGTTCGACGACACCAATGCACGATGTTAGAGGATCGCAAGCGTTCTGGTCTTTTGCTCAGACCGGGCGAGCGGTTCCCTAAACTGGGTTTTAGTGCGGTGTACACGGCGTAATCCGCGACGCTATAAACTGCGCTGGATGATCCGTTTTAGAAAAAGTGGCCATGCTGAATCGAGCGCGGGCCACTAACGGTTGGCGCGCCGCCGCGCCCGACGCGTGCAACGGCGCTCGCGGGCACTTTCAAGCCTCTTCAGGTGGGGGAGGGTGATTGCCCATCCGACCTGGCACAGATCGATGGTTTTGCGTTTTATACCCACAAATGGCAATAGATTTCGTTGGGAAAAACCTGCGCATCGCGCCCAGTTTCACGCCGTAAGACCGAGGCGGGGGCCTGCGTTCTTGATCGGGTTGATAGGGACCAATGCTTGAGATGAGTTTTTTAAAGTGCCTTGATTGGTTTTCAAAGGATTCCCATCTCAATCAAATTAGTTGGTGCGGGTCGACCTAGGCAGTGCGCTTGATGCGGTTTTGATCTGCCGGAAAGGGTTTGCAGTAATCAAATCACCACTCGGTTTAGTCTTTGGATCAAGTGGCGTGCTTTGGCACGAGCATCTGGTTTGCAGCTGCCGGCTAAACCAGAAAATCCCCAACCGCTGACACATATGCGTCAAACTGCTCACGACGAATATTGTGCCCGGCATCTGTTATCTGTCTACTTTTAAAACAAGGGTTGAGCTTAAGGATTTGATCAACCATTTTTTGTTGAACAATGCCGTCGCTGGTTTCATCGGCGTATAGCAGTAGGGTCGGACAGTTTATGCGCTGGACGAGGGTTTGCCATGGGCCTTTAGGCAATCCTTTAAGGGCAAGGACATCGACTTCGCGTTTGGATTGCACCCAGCTTGGGAAATCCTCCGAAGACCATTTGGGATGCTGTGCTCGTCCCATGGCGAGCAGTTGATCGTCGCTCAAGCGAGGGATCATCTCCAGATATTTCTCAAAGCCCGCAGCGCGCTTCCGCATGCTTTTAGTGTCGATTTCATCAGACCATGCAGGGTCTTCTAAAATAATCTTGGATACGAGATGGGGGTAATCTGCGGCAAGACCGGCAACTGTGCCGGCGCCCATTGAGTGACCCACGGCAATAACTGGCGCGAGCTTTAGTGTGGTGATGACTTCCGCTAAATCTTGTGTCATGTCCTCCGCCGAGGCGGCGCCTCGACTGGACTGGCCATGATTTCGTGCATCTAAGAGGTAAATGTCGAATTGATCAGTGAACCACCCTGCCACCCTGTGCCAACAAAGACCGTTGTCACTGAAGCCGTGGCAAAACACTAAGGCGGGTTTGCCTGCATTGCCATTTCGATAGTAGTGAATATTGCGATCGCTGATGCGCAGGTCATGGGCATGCCAGTCCATCGTTAAACTCCAGACAGTTAGGGAGTCTGAGCATACCGTGTTGGGCCGCTATGACTCAAAAAATATTACGCGGGGCGAGTTGTTTGATGATTCGAAAGAACGGCAAGGCCTAGTAATGCGTGGTTTCAGATCAAGCCTTCGTGTCTGGTATGCGAAAATTAAAAGGTTGAGGTCGATGGTGCCTGAGGTTCAGGGTATAAAATAGAACGGCCAGAACCCGAGGCTAAGATCTAAATATCGTAGATAAGGCGCAAGCCTGTGCGAGGTTGAATTGAACGAGCAATGACGATGAAGCGGTTACAACCGCAGGATGCATTTTGGCAGGCGTTATTCGGTACCGGGCGTCAGGTCTGCCCAGATTTCCTCAACCCACGCGCGAATAATGAGGGCCTCCTCCCAACGATCGGAGAGTTCCTTCTGGTGTTTATCGGTTATGGCATAGGGCGGTGGTCCGAGTTCGACCAGAAAGCGCAGGGTGGCATCCTCGGTCTGACGGTCCTTCCAGGCATGAATGCCTGCTCGCCACCAGGCCTTAAATTGGGTCACCCAGGCCTGATGCTGGGGGAATTGAACCGAAATTTGAATTTGCTCGTTATTCGAAATTCGGCCTTGAAATGAATCGGAACGCTGAAGAACGCGTTCAAAATAGGTTTCCTGAATTGGAGCAAGTGGCAAGCTGAATTCTCGATCAACAACAAAGTGAGATAGGTCCGCGCAAAGGCGCAGCTCTGGGACGGCTTGCAAAATTTCGAGCGTTGCGAAAAAGTCGTTTAAAGTCGCATTACGATGCGTTTCAAATAAAACCTGAAAATCGTAAGCCGACGCGACACTGATCCAATGCTCAATAACAGGGATGGTCTCTGAGACTGTCAGCGGCATGACGCCACCGATGATATTGACTTGTTCCGCCTGTAATTCTGCTGCCATATCTAACAGGGGGGTGAGCTCATCTACTGCATTGGGAAATGCGTTGACCATGCATCTGAGTTGATGGTCTTTGAACAGAGGCGCGAGCGCCAAGGAGTCGCTGATTTCGTCGACGTTCGGGTCGATGCAGACCCCATGGTAGCCTGCGGCCTTGATCCGCTCAAAATGCTCAGCGATTGGGGGCTCAACAGCGCCTGGTTTGCGCTGTTCCATCGCCCAAAGCGATTGATAAATCTCCAGAGTTTGGGTCATCCGACTTAAAACGACGTTAAGAATGAGGCGGCATTCCCGCCCGTTAAGCGTGCTTCTTGAGCAGCCTTTAAAAAGGCTTTGCCTGACACGGATTCAATGCCGGGTGCGTCGTGAAAAATCCGATAGGTTCGATAACGATGGTACATCTTAAGCTGTGGCCATAGGCGAATGACAGTGTTTGGATCCTCGCCGAAACGCTGCTTATGCAAGCTGGGTAATTCATACCAGGGCGCAGTGGGCTTTGCGTGATGGGCGTTGTGGTAACCGAAATTTAAGATCAGCCAATTAACCCATGGATAGCGCCACGACAGAATTGGGCTGAACGTGTGTTCTTGCTCCCAAACTAAATCGCCCTTGTGTTCGGAAACGTCATCCGTAAATAAATTGAGATGGTAGGGGTAGTCGTGCTCGAGGCCGTCAACAAATCGAAGCACAATAATCATCATCATATAGGCAAGGCAATACCCCAAAAGCGCGGTTGGTGCGATCCAGCCAAGGGTGATCAGCAACCCGCCCCGAATAAGAATGACAAAGGCGTTTCGCCGCATTTGATTCCGCCGCTTCGGAATCACAAAAGCGGTGAGCACCATGATCGAATGCATCAAGATGTCGTGCGCAGGAATATAAAACCACTCGAGAAAAATTGTTGCCCGATAAACTGCTGGATGCTTTTTGAAGAAGGCTTCGTAATCGAACCAAACCACATCATCGTTATCGACATGGTGTCTGAAATGTTTGTATCGAATATCTTCAAACTTGCCGTAGCAGGAGCCGCAGATCCAACCTAATGTTTTTCCAAGCTGCGCATTGTGATGGTTCTTCTTGAAGACGGTGTTGTGCGCGCAGTCATGGATCAGGTACGCCGCAATGATCATCCCATGCCCTAGCAGCAGGGCGCTGGGGAGGAGGCCCCACCAACCTGTAGTTAGAAGCAACCACCAACCAGCGCAATAAGCGCCGAGGGCGTAGAGCAGTGCAGTGCTATGCCAGAGCAGGCCTTTAGGTGACTTGAAAGTCCAGATCGTCATGAAAAGCCTATTGGAACGTGATGAATAAAAGGGGCCAGTAAAGCAACGCCTACCCGTACAGCTCTTAGTATACCGCGTCTTTGAAAGATAAAAAGTCGACCGCAGAGCCTGCGAAGTAGGCATCATTGGCGCCTGTGATCTTACATACCTTGGACGCTGTAGAGTCATGTTTGGGTGATTTTACAGTGATATCGTGTGCGGAGTGTCTCTGATCTTGGAACGCTGGAAAAATCTCTGAGCCCTGCATGGCGCGCCTTGGACAAGCGATGATCGGAAATAAAACTAAACCGTTTGGCTGAGTAGATATTTCTGATAAGTTAATGATTGAGGTACCGCTGTTCTTTTATAAATAAAAATAAAAAAAGGAAATCGCAATGAACTCAAATCAAATCTTAACCAGCCTGTCCTTGGTCGCCGCATTGGCTGCAACCATCGTCCCCGATGTAATGCCTTACTGGCCTCTGACCTTAATTGCGCTAGGACTCGTTAATGGCTTTATGAACCCGATGGCCGATGCGACGATGCGCATGGCCTACACTGTCGCAGCGGTTGCGATCCCGACGATTGCGAACGGGCTTGATGCCATACCCGTGGTCGGAATGCCGCTTAACACGATGATCGACAATATGATGATCTCCGTTGGCGGCATGGTCATTGCCAATTTTGTCTTAGTGGTGAGTAATCAAGTCAAAGGTGCTGATTAGGCAGCGCTTATCTGAATCCGGCGTAGCTGCCCTTTAGTGGCGTCGAAGGCTAAATTTTTGGTCTTCGATGCGGCTAGTGGGTGGCTGTTTTGACGGTCTTTCCTTGAGGCCTCAAACCCAGACTTTATTTTGCCGATTTTTAAATCGGTCTTGCCATTTTCAATGATGCCATGCCACACCTAAAAAATGATCCTAAGTCAGCAACCCGCGCGGCATTTTGTTCTCACTGGTACCTTGAATCGTTTTTAGAGGATTGCCACGCATTGAGTGCATCACGCGCTGAAGCTTCGTCGGCGAAGACATTTCCCTTTTTAGCCGTTAATTCAATAACATAGCCGTTCGGATCTCTGAAGTAGATTGACTCGATGAAACCATGGTCGGTTATCCCTCGGGTTTCAATGCCGCTGCGTTGGCCAGTATTAAACCTTTCTAACAGGACGTCCCTTGAGACTTCTAATGCAATATGGAGATCAAAATCATGTTGTACTTTAAAGTCGAAAGGTTGTCTGGGCGCTTCAAAAAAAGCCAATGAACTGCCATCTTCAAGTGCATAAAAGGTGTGGAGCACTTCAGTTTGATTGCCCGTTGCGGTGGTCGTGATTTCGAAGGCTTGAGTGAGGTGTAGGCCTAAAAAATCTTCATAAAATTGTCGAGTTTCTTCACTATCTCGGCAACGATAGGCCGCATGATGCAGCTTTTGAATCATTCTGCGCCGCCCTCCATTCGAGCACGTTTGAAGTTGGGCGATCTTTTTTGGATGAAGGCGTCGATGGCTTCTTTATGTTCTGGACTGTCGTAACAAACTTGAAGGGCGTCAAGCTCCCTTGATTGGATCTGGGTTAAATCAGCCGCTGCAACATTTTGGGTGATTAACGCTTTGACCATGCGCAACGCTTGCTGTGGATTATTGCCCATCGCCTGAGCAAGCGCTTCCGCGCGGGTCAATAAAAGGGCACCGTCCTCAACCATTTCGTCGACGAGGCCAATGGTCAAAGCGCGTTCCGCTGAAATAGTTTCGCCGGTCAGCATGAGCCGATTGGCTTGACCGAAACCAGTCCGCGCGGCGATGTAGAAGGAACTGGCCAATTCTGGCACTAATCCCATTTTAATAAAGCGCGCACTGAACTTTGCTTCCGGCGCCGCAATGATGTAGTCGAAGGGTAATATTTGGGTCAGGCCGACGCCAACCGCGGCGCCATTAACCGCTGCGATCATTGGTTTTGATGCTCGCACTAATTCAACCCAATTACCCGGTCGTTCGTTGTTGTCTGAGGTGCTTGAGTCGCCGTCTGCCTGAGCCTGAAATAGATCAATGATATCTGCCCCAGCACAAAATCCGCGCCCCGCGCCGGTCATGACCATCGCGATGACCTCGTCCTCGTCATTGCCTGAGCTGATGGCGTGGTGCAGTTCTCGGCCCATTTGATAGGTCCAAGCATTCAGGCGTTCTTCCCGGTCCAACGTGATAATTAGAACCCCATCGCGGTTGCTGACTGTAATGGTTTCATAGTGCATAACGTCTGTCTCCAGAAAGGTGAGTTAGGCAAGTGTAGCCAGCGCCGTTGTTTGAGAAAAGGTCTTTACTGTCCCATCAGCATGCTCTGAAACTGCGCGGTGGTCGTTGGTTTTAAATTCCGATGCGTCAAATAGTCAACGTGGGTTGATGGCCTGCTGGGATCATATTGAATACTCCAAAGCGGCGCGATTTCGTTGATGTTCATAGAGTAACGGATATCGATGATGGTGTTAGGTTGGTTATCGCTTAACGCGAGGTAGTCATTCGAAAACCAGCGGAAGCGTTCAAAGTCTTGAAGCGTCTGACTATTTGGGGGAAGGTTTTCCGCTGCCCACTGGCTATCCAGTTTCAAGATGTGAGTTCCTGGGTAGACTTTGGTTTGAATGCCTGTGCGGACGCCATCAACGAAAAATTGCCCCTCGTATTCATAAACGATTTTCCACAGCAGAAGCTGCGCGAAACCCGGTTTTGCTTCGAGCCTGATCGGGGCATGGCCGCGCGCCTTGGCGACTTCATAGCCAACGGTCTCTGCTCTTTGTCGCTGAATTTCCCCGAGGCCTAGGTAGGCAAATAGCCAAATTAAACCGATTCTAGGCCCAGCTTTGACGCGTGTTGTGAAGATCCCGAGCCCGACCGCAATGAGTAAGGGGAGGGTGAAGAGCGGATCGACAATTGAAATCACATTCCAAGCGACACGAACATCTGTAAAAGGCCACAACAGTTGGGTTCCGTAGGTGGTACAGGCGTCGAGCAGGCCATGGCTTAGATAGCCCAAAAAACAGGCTGCCAAGAGTTCTTTCGGCTGGAGCCTTCGTTTTAAAACGGGCCACAAACTCAAGGCAACAATGAGCGCGCCGATCGGCACGAAAATAAGCGAATGGGTAAATTGCCGATGGTATTCTAAAAACAAGAGCGGATCAGTCCTCGACGAGATAAGGACATCTAAGTCCGCCGCCATGCCCGCGAGGGCGCCTGCGATCAGGGTCGGCCTTAACTTGTGCTTTGGCGCTAGGCTCGCCGCCCACAGGGCGCCAACAACACCTTGAGATATAGGATCCATTGGGCAATAGTACAGGAGTTCAGAGGGATCGTCCTTTGACGAATGAACAAGATGAGGTGTTTGTGCTGTCAGTTTGTATTGATTTTAAAAGCCCCTACGCGTTTGTTGCGCACGAGCTGATTTGGCAACTAGAAGTTAGTTCGGGTTATACGGTTAATTGGATGCCGCTTACCTTAAATATTGGCAGCTTTTTAGGCCGTGCGGAAAAACGCAACGACGGCAAAGTCGTCGACAGTAATCGAACCCCGAAGCAATGGTCTGTGGTGAAAGCGGCTTATCGTGAAGCGCGTTGCTATGCTGAAAATCAAGGTCGCGTGCTCCGCGGCCCCCTGAAAATATGGGACTCATCGATTGCCGGAATTGCCTTGATTTGGGCGCAAAATCATGCCGATACACGAGGACACTTAAAAGATTTTATGACCGATGTGTTTGACCGGTTTTGGCAACGCGAATGCGATATTGAAGATATCGATATCCTGAATATCGCCTTGTCGAACGCGGGTATTCAAAGCGAGGGCTTTATCGATTATGCGCAGGGGGCTGGCAGAGAAAGTCATGATATCTTGCAGGATCAGTTGTTGACCCAAGGTGTGTTTGGCGTGCCTTCTTTTATCATTGAGGATGAGGTTTTCTTTGGACGAGAACACTTGGATACTGTGATTTGGCGGCTTAATGGCAGCCAGGGGCCCATGCCGTTTGTTCGCTATCCCTGGCAAGCAGTCTAGCAAATGTTGGATTATGGCTTTGCGTCTTTAAGTGTACATATGTTGGTCGATCTGAACGAACCAGAATCGGTTGTGGGGATTAAGGCTGTTGCGGAATGGGCTAGAGACCAAGATCAGGCTGTCCGGGTCTGGCCGTTCTTGCGGGAACCCATTAATACCGCGGCTGAAGTTCCGAAGGGGACGCCTGACTTCGAGGCCTACAAAGCACGTCGCGGACTGGCGCGGCGTCGTTACAAGGATCAGGAACGGCGGCGAAATTTACAGCGATTGTCTTTGAATAACACCTGGAAGTTCACGGATGCAGGCGCAACCCTTGTGCATTGGGGTTTAGTGCGGCTTGCAGAGCATGAGATGTCGGCTACCGCAGTCAGTGCCTTTGTCCTAGGCTTGGTGTCATCGAATAAGGTGCTAGACACGGGTTGTGTGCAGGCGGCGCTCTTAGAGGTCATGCCGGTGCTTGCAAGCGAGATGCGTGGGTTTGATGAAGCCGCCGCTAAAGCAGACCTCGCCGAGCGATCCCTTGCGCTATCAGATCAAGGAATTTTGAGTGCTCCCTCCATGATGTACCAAGCAGAGGTTTTCTCTGGGATTGCGCATCTGCCCAGATTAACCGCTCTGTGCAGGCCACAGACGCCTCTGGGTTCGAGGTGAATAAACGACTTGCTTGATGAATCCGGCGGCAAGACAGGCCGGTTGAAACGCGGAACATGAGCGCCTTGCCAACGGTATAACCAGGAGCAATCAATGAACGGTCAGCAGCAGAGGCAATGGGCAGAGGCCATCGAGAACGCGAGGCGGCAAGCGCTGTCCAGGCCCAGTTGTCCAAAGGACTGGGGCGCGACCCTTGACGATGCCTACAGTGTGCAACGGTTAGGGTTGCTGCATCGGCCTGATGATGCCGTGATGGGTTTTAAAGGCGCGTTAACGAATCAACGCGTGCAGGCGACGTTTGGCGCGACTGAGCCGGCGCTCGGACTGCTCTTTGCCTCGAGTGCTCGGCCTGCGCGTGTTATTCAATCTGCTGATTTTGCGAAAGGCATGATCGAAACAGAACTCGGGTTTGTGCTGTCACGCCGGATCACGGCGCCAATAGAATCGGTCTCGGAGCTGCGATCGTGCTTTGATGGCGTTTGTTTGATGGTCGAGTTGGTGGATTTAAATTTTAGTCAGTTCCCACCCAGCCTGCCGGATTTGGTAATGCACAATGCGGCGGCAGCACAATTCATAAAGGGCATCGTGAGTCCGATTGCGGATCCGGACAGTCTGTCTTTGACATTGCTCTCTGCTGAAGAGACGCTGCACCATGCCTCAGCATTGGACGTGCTGGGTGGGCAATGGAAAGCGCTGCATTGGATGGTGAACCACGCACTTGCCCTAGGGCATGCCTTGCTGCCGGGTCAGGTGCTCATGACCGGTTCGGTGGGAACTGTGCAGCCCCTTAAATCGGGTGACTATGTCTTGAAGGGGGGCGATCTGGCGCCCTTGATCTTTCGCGTCGTCTGATGTTTTCTCAGTCAACGGGTGTGTTAGGGTGTTTGACGAAGGCTTAACGGAGCGCTCGCAAAGGACGGTCTTGCGATAGCGGGGCTATTTTGGCGAAAAGCTTAAGCGAAAAAACATTTGAAACAATCTGCGGTTACCGAATCAATTGCGACGATCAGGCGCAACGAAGCCTGCAGAAAAACGAATTCAACAAGCAAGTAGGAGTAGGTTATGAATTTCGATATCCCAAAGGATCTTCAAGATTATTTATCGGTATTAGATGCTTTTATTGAGGCTGAGATTAAGCCCCTTGAAAATGAGAACGACAATATTCGTTTCTTTGATCATCGGCGTGAAGATGCCAGAACCGATTGGGATCGCGGTGGCCTACCGAGTGAAGAATGGGAGGCATTGCTTGGCGAAGCGAGGCGACGCGCGGATGCGGCTGGTCACTACCGGTATCCCGTTCCAGAAGCTTATGGTGGCCAAGATGGCTCAAACCTTGGGATGGCTGTGATTCGAGAGCACTTTGCCGCTAAGGGCCTGGGTTTGCACAACGACTTGCAAAACGAACATTCAATCGTTGCCAACAATGTTGGTTTACTGCTGATGCTGGCTTACGGCACCGAATCTCAAAAAGCGGAGTGGATTCCCTTATTGCTTGAAGGCAAGCGGGGCTTTGCTTTCGGGATTACTGAGCCCGATCATGGCTCTGATGCAACCCATATGGAGACGTCTGCGGTGCGCGATGGCGACGGCTGGCGCATTAACGGCGCTAAAACGTGGAATACAGGAATTCATAAGGCGCAATACGACATGATCCTCGCTCGAACGAGTGGCAAACCTGGCGATGGAGACGGTATTACGGCGTTCTTGACACCGACGAATGCCCAAGGTTTTAAGGTCGAGGAAATGCTCTGGACTTTCAATATGCCAACGGATCACGGCCGGATTTCGCTGGATAATGTTTACGTCGATGATTCGGCAATTTTTGGTGGAGAAGGTCGGGGTCTTGGCGTTGTGCAACATTTTTTCAATGAAAACCGAATCCGACAAGCTGCGTCGAGTTTGGGCGCTGCTCAATTTTGTATTAACGAGTCGGTCCGGTATGCGATGGAACGCAAACCGTTTGGTAAGCCGCTATCGACCAATCAGGCGATTCAGTTTCCCTTGGCGGAACTACAAACCCGATGCGAGATGCTTCGGGCTTTGATTCATAAAACCGCGTGGATGATGGACACCTATGGCAATTTCACCGTCTCAGATAAGGTGTCGATGTGTAACTATCAAGCGAACCGTTTGTGCTGCGAAGCTGCTGATCAAGCGATGCAGGTTCATGGTGGGCTGGGATATTCTCGGCACAAGCCGTTTGAGCATATTTATCGGCATCATCGCCGATACCGCATCACGGAAGGCGCAGAGGAAATTCAAATCAGACGAATTGCCGGCTATATGTTTGGTTATATGAAGCAGCAGGCGCCGAAGGGCGTTCGGCTCGATTAGTCGATGCTGTAGGGAAATGTTGAAAGACTGAATCGGATCGTTGGGAAGGGGTTATGCCGACTTTTGAAACGCGACTCGCAAGCGTCGTTGTGAAAAACATTACAGACTGCACCGAGCTGCTCGAAGTGGAGCGCTTGTCCGGTGGTGCCAGCCAAGAAACTTATCGTTTGAAGGTTTTGCTCAATGGGATTGCGACGCCGCTTGCGATGCGGCGAACCCCGGGCGGTGAATATGTTGAAGCCTTGCCAGCCCATCCTGGCCTCGATGTTGAAGCTCTGTTGATGCAATCGGCCAAAGCGGTTGGCGTGCCAGAGCCTGAGGTGTACCACGTGTTAACGCGTGAAGACGACCTCGGCGATGGCTTCATTATGGAGTGGATCGAAGGCGAAGCGCTTGGTGCTCGGATAACACGGGACCCGCAATTCGCGTCGATACGACCCACGCTGGCGAAGGCCTGCGGCGAAATTTTGGCGCGCATTCATAGTATTGACTTGGATCAAAGTGGTTTGCGATCCCGGTTAGCTGAGTTGCCGCCGAAGCAGTTCTTGGATCAGATGCTGGCGCGCTACCACGAGTTTAAGGTGCCTCAACCGATGATCGATTATACCGGTCGGTGGCTTCAGGAAAATCTACCGCCAACAGATCGGCTGACACTGGTTCATAACGATTTTAGGGCGGGTAACTTTATGTTGACGCCCGATGGTATTTCGGCCGTGCTGGATTGGGAGGTTGCTCATATCGGTGACCCGATGCGAGATCTGGGTTGGATCTGCACCAATTCTTGGCGGTTTGGTAGCCAATTGCCGGTTGGGGGATTTGGAACCTATGAGGACCTGTTTGCCGGCTACGAGGCTGAAAGTGGGTTCAAAGTTGATCCCGCCCATGTCAAGTATTGGGAAGTGTTCGGCTCGTTTTGGTGGGCGATCGGATGCCTAGGCATGGCCGAGCACTATCGCTCTGGCCCGGATCAATCGGTTGAGCGGCCCGCGATCGGGCGGAGGACCTCAGAATGCCAAGTCGATTGCGTCAATCTCCTAATCCCGGGTCCTGTTGATCTTCTTGAGCCAGCCTCGGCGCTTGGGCTCGACATGCCCAGTCAACAGGAACTGATTCAGAGTGTCCGCGATTATTTGCGAGACGACGCAATGCAAAATCTACAGGGTCGTTCGCAGTTCCTCGCGCGAGTTGCGGGTAATTCTCTAGACGTGGTCCTGCGCGAATTGGCTTTAGGCGGACAACATCAGGCCATGGAAACAGAGCGGTTAAGGCAGTACTACGACTCAACGGCATCTTTAGAGGATCTTCGAACTAGGCTGTCTGAGGATTTGCGCACGGGCAAAGCGCCGTTATCAGATGAAACGATTCAACAGCACTTGCGGGCAACCGTCGTGAACCAAATTGCAATCGATCAGCCGAATTACTCGGGTTTCAAACGCGCGCTCGCGGGCGGTTCTCTCGACTTTATAGGTTAAGCAAGACAAGTTAAGCAAGTCCTCAAGGCTGGTTGCAATCTGAGTTAGAGCGGGTGTCTGAACAGCGGTTTTGTCGAAGCATTATTTTCGATTACGGCAGGTAAAAGCGGTGATCGAACAACATCTTCTTTAGAACATCTTCTAAAGAACGCCTTTTAAAGAATGCTGGTAAAAAATGCGAGTAAAAGAATGGCCCGCTCAATGTGATTGCCTCTTGAAGAAGGATTCCTTCAAAACAAGGCGGTGAGTTTGCGATAAAGGCCCGACCAATAGCAGGAACGATTCATTTGATGACCGAGAGTCCTTACAATAGTCCTCTGGGTCATCCTGCGAGTCTGACCTTCGCCTAAAAGAGAGAGAAGAAGATGGAGCAATTTTCATTAGCGGGGAAAACCGCGTTAGTCACCGGCGCCTCGTCCGGCTTCGGGCATCATTTTGCAGGCCTTTTGGCCGAAAATGGTGCTCGGGTCGTTTTGGGCGCCAGAAGGTTAGATAAAATTCAAGCTCGGGTCGATGCGTTAACCGCAGCAGGTCATGAGGTCTTGGGTTTGCCGCTGGATGTTCGGGATCCGGCCTCGGCCCAAAACTTCTTATCTGAATCAGTTAAGGCATTCGGTGGTATTGATATATTGATCAATAACGCAGGGGTTGAAGCTGGTGCTAAAACGTACACGATGATTGACGATGAGGATTGGGACTACGTTTTTGATACGAATCTCAAAGCTGCCTGGCGATTATCAAAGTTTTTTACCCAATGGGTCGCAGATAACGGTACAACCGGGAGTATCGTGAATATCGCATCGATTACCGCTTTTCGAACGATCAAAGGGCAGTTTCCCTATGCCGTCTCCAAAGCGGCTTTGGTTAAGGCGACCGAAATCATGGCATTGGAAGGCGCGCGATACGGCGTCAGAGTGAATGCTTTGGCACCTGGCTACATCCTAACCGACGTTTCCCGCGTGCTGCTCGAGAGCGAGCGTTCGGAGCAATTTGTGAAAGGCATTCCCATGCGGCGTTATGGTGAGTTCGCGGATCTTGATGGGCCTCTGTTGTTATTAGCCTCCGATGCCTCGCGCTATATGACGGGTTCTGTTGTAGTGGTAGATGGCGGGCATATTTGCGCAGAGCTTTAAATCGCTTCGATTCACGGAAAGCATTTACTTTTCGGATGTAAATGATAATAATTCGCATTAAGATTAACGCGTGCCGATAGCACGTCTGGATGCAGATTATGAAGATGGTCAACATGGCGATGGGCGCAATCGGACGGATTGCGTCGGCAAAATCAGTTTCAATTGAGCTTCAGTCTAAGTTGTATGCCTTGGGGATATTCCCGGGCGTAGAATTCAAAGTGTTGCGGCAAGCACCTCTCGGTGACCCCTTGCAGGTTCGCGTTGGGCCGTCCCTTCTGAGTATTCGAAAGCGAGACGCTGCTTTCATTGATGTTGATATGGTGTCTTAGGGGAAGAGGCGGGTAATCGTGACCCTAAAAACCATTGGTTTACTCGGCAATCCTAATTGCGGCAAGAGCACCTTATTCAATCGCCTTACGGGCGCGAATCAGCGAGTCGGTAATTGGCCAGGAGTAACCGTTGAGCGCAAAACCGGATCGTTAACCCATGCGGGTGAGCGTTTCGAGATTATCGACTTGCCGGGTATCTATTCGTTAGATCAGTCCGCAGGGGGCATGGATGAAGCCGTTGCCCGAGACTATATTGCAGCGGGTGATTGCGATCTAGTGATCAATATCGTTGATGCGAGCAATCTGCAACGCCACTTAATTCTGACCCAGCAGCTACTAGATTCGGGCCTGCCCGTTGTGATTGCTTTAAACATGCTTGATGTTGCAGAGCGCGCTGGCTTGTCGTTAGATCCGGTCGCCTTGTCGGATGCGCTTAAGGTGCCCGTTGTGCCGATGATTGCATCGCGTAATGTTGGGGTTCAGGATCTTTTGGCGGTGATTGGTTCGTCCCAAAACAATGATCCGGCGGTCGTTCAATCAAAGCGATTGAGCGCAACTGGTGCCTCCTCGACCGAAACCCTTGCTGCCGCGGAGCGTCGGTACCATAAGGCAGTGGCAATCGGTGCGACGGTCACTCGGGTATCAAGCGTCCGGCACCCGCCCAGCGAAGTCATTGATCGAATTGTTTTGAATCGGTGGTTGGGCATTCCGATCTTCCTTGCAGCGATGTATTTAATGTTCACGGTTGCTATTAATTTAGGCGCCGTGTTTATTGATTTTTTCGATATCTTATTTGGCGCGATCTTTGTTACGGCCAGCGAACAGCTGCTGTCGTCGCTTGGCCTCCCGGCTTGGTTGATTGTTTTGCTAAGCCAAGGTTTAGGCGGCGGCATTCAATTGGTTGCAACCTTTATCCCGGTGATCGGATTTTTATTTTTATGTCTTTCGGTGATGGAAGACTCTGGCTACATGGCCAGGGCCGCGTTTGTTATTGACCGACTGATGATTGGTATCGGCTTGCCGGGCAGCGCCTTTGTCCCGCTGATCGTGGGATTCGGTTGTAATGTGCCTGCAGTGATGGCCACCCGGGCCTTATCAAAAGAAGATGATCGGCTTATGACTATTGCCATGGCGCCTTTTATGTCCTGTGGTGCACGTTTGACTGTCTACGCGCTGTTTGCTGCGGCCTTTTTTAAGGGCCAAGGTCAAAATATCGTGTTCTTGTTGTATTTAATGGGGATCCTAATGGCCATCTTTACCGGCTGGGTTTTCAGAAAGCAGATTTTTCAAGGCCAAATGTCAGCCTCCTATGCTGAGATGCCGGTCTATCATGTGCCGGTCATCAAAAACTTGTTGCTGACAACTTGGTTTCGTCTTCGGAGCTTCGTGCTGCGTGCGGGTAGAACGATTGTTCTGGTGGTTGTTGCGTTAAGTTTTTTAAACTCAATTGGAACGGACGGTAGCTTCGGCAATGAAGATACCGAATCGTCGGTCTTATCTGTGATTGGGAAATCGATTACCCCAGCGTTTTATCCGATGGGATTAACGGATGATAATTGGCCGGCAACGGTTGGGCTCTTTACGGGGTTGTTCGCGAAAGAAGCCGTTGTCGGTACCTTGAACGCGTTATACAGTGGTCAGGTCGAGGGCGAGCCGATGACCCTGTTGCAGGCTGGCGAAGCCGCGGCCATAAGCGTTTATGATAATGCGAGCGCGCTGGGAGGGGCTTTATTGGACCCACTTGGCTTGAGCTTGGATGATGATACGGTCAACGACAGCTCACAAAGTGCTGCGCTTGCGAATATGGCGGCTTATTTCGGAAGCGATCTTGCTGCGTTCAGTTACCTAGTCTTTATTTTGTTGTATGCCCCCTGTGTTGCAGTGATCGCCGCAATGCATAAGGAGTCTGGGCTGAAATGGGCGGGATTGGTCTTTGGCTGGACCACCTTGGTGGGATACATTGCCGCAACCATGGTTTATCAGGTCGGAAGTTTTTCAGCCCATCCGCAGTTCTCAACGGCTTGGATTGGTGGTCTCGTTGTTGTCCTGGCGTTGGCGATATTCGCTCTGAAACGGGTTGGCCGCAAGGCAGTGCCCAGCCAGCTTATTCCAACGGTTCAACTGTCTTAGGGCTTTTTTTGGTTCTGGTGTTCCAACAACGCAGTCGTTAGACTTGGTTCAAAAGCGGGGAGGATCGGTGAATGACGGCTATTGTTAATTCGACGGGTCTTCTCAATATTGAAACCATGAGGTCGCTGAAAAGGCGGTCGCTCCTTTGAATTACCTTCCAATAAATAGCTGCTGCGAGTTCGTTATACGTGTTTGAATTTTTAGTTTATTTGGAGCTGATATTCGGCTTTATTTTGCTGATGTTTGGCGGGGATTTTCTCGTTCGAGGGGCCTTGGGTTTTGGTACCAAGCGCGGCATCTCCCCTTTGATCGTTGGGGTAACCGTCGTAGCAATGGGTACCTCAGCGCCTGAACTCGTTATTTCGATTATGTCGACGCTGTCTGGGCATCCTCAGATAGCGCTCGGCAATGTCATTGGTAGCAATATTGCCAATGTGCTTTTGGTGCTCGGCTTGCCAGTGTTACTACATCCTATTGTGACTCGACAAGGTGGGTTGAAGATCCAAGTTCACTGGATGCTTGCGGTTACCGTCGGTTTTATTTTGTTGTGCTTTTTGGGCGTTCTGAGTCTCCCCGCGGGTATTGTTATGCTACTCATTCTCGCGCTCTTTCTGTTCTTGAGTGTTAAGGGCAGTGTGCCGTTTGCGGCCTTAGATGAGTTAACCCAAAATCAGGATGCAAGTGCGGCGCATAAAGGCTCCTATTGGCGGATATCTGGTTTGATTGGGCTTGGAATGGTCGCATTACCGGTAGGGGCTAACTTTGTGGTGACTGCAGGAACGAGCCTGGCCTTGAATCTCGGCGTGTCGGAAAGTGTAATTGGCGCAAGCTTAGTGGCTCTGGGGACTTCGCTTCCCGAGCTGAGCGCAACTTTGGTCGCGGCCTATTACAGAAACAGCGATGTTGCGTTGGGCAATGTCGTAGGCAGCAACTTGTTTAATATTCTTGCGGTACTCGGCGTGACGTTAATGGTTGCGGACATCCCCATCGATCCCGCTTTCTTAAGGTTTGATATTTGGGTCATGCTGAGCGCTGCGATAGTGCTTTGGCTTTTTGCTATGTTTGGCGCGAAAATCGGGCGGCTGGCCGGAGTTGGGCTTTTGTGCGGATACGGGGGCTATATATGGGTCCTGTTTTCAGGTTAAGCGAGCGGTTTTTTTGCCATGACTGAATTGACCCAAAAGTTTGATCAAAAAACTGCGATTGCGATTGTGGTCGCCAATATGGTGGGCACAGGCGTGTTTACCAGTTTAGGGTTCCAATTGCTGGACATTCAGTCTGTCAGTATGATCTTGTTGCTCTGGATCATTGGCGGCATTGCGGCACTTTGCGGGGCGTTAACCTATGCAGAGCTCGGCGCCCAATTGCCGCGCTCTGGCGGCGAATACAATTTTCTTGGACGCCTCTATCATCCGTCTTTTGGTTTTGTCTCCGGTTGGGTTTCAATTACTGTCGGGTTCGCTGCCCCTATCGCACTGGCGGCGATGACCTTTGGGGCCTACCTGGGCGCTGTGCTGCCGGACATTAACCAGACGCTTGCGGCTTCGCTCTTGGTGATTTTACTGGGGTTGATGCACTGCTATTCCCGAACGGTCAGTGGTAAAACCCAGTTGATCTTCACCTTGCTTAAGGTGGTCCTCATTCTGATCTTTAGTGTTGCTGCGCTTACTTTCTCTGATCATGAAATGACTATGCCAAAACTTCCAGTGGCTAGTGATCTAGGAAGCTTGTCATCCGGCGCGTTTGCGGTGGCGCTGATTTACGTTAACTATGCCTATACGGGTTGGAACGCGGCAACCTATTTAATTGATGAAATTGATCAGCCTGCAAAACGCCTTCCAGCGATCCTAATGATTGGCACTGTGATGGTGATGGGCTTTTATGTGCTGTTGAACTACGTCTTCTTGGCCGTTGCGCCAATCGAAGCCTTGCAAGGGAAAGTTGAGGTTGGCGTGATCGCCGCAGAATTTGCCTTTGGCAGTTTGGGCGGCCAGTTGATGGGCCTAATGTTGTCGCTATTGTTGATCTCAACTGTGAGCGCGATGCTGATGGCGGGCCCCAGAGTGCTGCAAGTAATTGGGCAGGATTTTCCAATATTTAAACGGTTGGCGAAAACCAATGATGATGGCTTACCGCAGATTGCGATCCTCACCGTGGTAGCACTGTCAGTTGCGTTTGTCTTGACGTCTAGTTTTGAGTCGGTTCTGGTTTTTAGCGGTTTTGTGCTCAGCCTGAACACCCTATTTACGGTCGGTGGCGTTTTCAGATTGCGAGCAAAAGGACTGCTTAAAAAGGATATCTATCAGACGTTAGGGTACCCTGTAACGCCTCTGATCTTTCTCGGATTAACGCTGTGGACATTGATCTACATTTTGATTCAGAGGCCAGAGGAGGCCCTCGCGGGGCTTCTCGTGGTGGCTGTTGGGTTTGGATTCTATTGGGTCTCTGGCCGCTTGAAAGGCTAGGCTTTGCGCAATTTTGGTAGGTCGACGAACTGACCGGGACGCTTTTCAGCATTGGCCGTCATCGCTTCTTGAATTTCCTCCAGCTTAAAATGTGAGGCATTCCAGATTGCGATATAGTCTAAACCGTCGGCGGTGTTATGGTCTCGCGCGTAGGTAATCATTTTTTTGCAGCCATAGACCGCGAGCGGAGCTTTGGTTGCAATTTCTGCAGCGATTGCCATAACCGCTTCTAGCATCTGCGCTTGATCCTCAAAAACGCGGTTGATGAGGCCCATTGTCGCGGCCTCTTGAGCAGGCACGCGACGGCCAGTATAAGCCATTTCTCGAACAAACCCCTCTGGGATGAGTTTTACGAGTCGGGGGAAGGTGCCCACATCTGCAGTCATGCCAATGTTGGTTTCAAAAATGGTTAAAAAGGCATCGCTTGTAGCGTAGCGAATATCGCAGGCAGTGACGAGATCAACGCCACCGCCAATGCAGCCACCTTGAATTGCTGCAAGCACTGGAATCCGGCAAGCCTCGATGGCGTTAAAGGCGCTTTGCATCACCAAGACGTTGTCATAAAAAGCGGTGCCGGCGGTGAGCTTACGCTGCTTTTGATCCTCATCAGGTACTTGGCCAACTCCTGCAAAGGAAGAGACATCTAAACCGGACGTAAAGTGGGGGCCGGTCGAGGATATAACGATTACCCGCGCTTTAGTCTCTGCGTCGATCTCTTGAATAATGGCCGGCAGTTCAACCCAAAATTGCGGCACCATGCTGTTCCGTTTCTCTGGGCGACTTAATTGAATATGGGCGATGTTGTTGTCGATGGTCACATCAAAGCATTCATGGGTCATAGTGCTGCCTCCTCGTTTTGAACCGAATCGATGGTTGATAAAAGCCCTGGTTTTCAGATGATCTTTTAGAAGTATTGCAGCGCCAAACAACAAAGGGTTATGACGCTGCCTGATCTAGGGCGCTGAGACCACCATCGCGCTTGTCGTCTAGCCGCGTCGATGATGGCAACGCCGTTACACCGGCAGAGCGTGCCTGCGATGGCGCTGCGCGTTAGTCTAACCGTAGCTTAACACCAAACCGGACGGTTCTGCCGGACCGCTGATAACCATAGACCTCTTCAAACTGGTTGTCGAAAAGGTTATCGATCGCAACGAACGCCTCAACTTGTTTGCTGATTAAAACGTTTGACGTAAAGGCAACCAATGTAAAGGGCTTCATTTCAACGCGTTCTTGGTAGGGCGCGACGGGGGGGTAAAAGATATCCTCGCTTGTGCCAGTATAGGCGGCGGAAAGTTGGTAGTGCCAGTTCTCCGCGCGATAGCCAATAGAGAAAAGACCTGTGGCCCGCGGTCGCCTAATTTCGGTGAGGCTGCTGCCATCGGTTGCTTTGAGTCTTCCGTAAAAAGCCTCAACGGTTAAGTCGTCGGTTGGCTGCCAATTGATTTTAGCGTCATAGCCGCGTTGTTTACTACGACGCGGATCATTGCTTGCGGTGTAAACGAAATCAACTGGATCAAAGACAAAGCCGTTGATTTCATTTTTAAGGTGCGCAGAATAGCCTTGCAGCGCCATCGTGATCGGCAAGGTTGAAAAACGATGGGAGACGCCGAAGTCCAAAGCGAGGCTGTGCTCGGGCTCGAGTGCATCATTACCTTTGAAGTTCGTGTAGTAGCCGAAACGCTCGGTGAAGGTTGGGTTTTTGGTGGATCGCCCGATTGCACCGAAAATTTTAGTCGCCTCGGTTAGGAAGTACGCGGCATTGCCACGCACGCTATGGCCTGCTCCAAAGTCTGAATTCTGCTCGAGCCTTGCACTTAAGGATCCGGTCCAATTGTCCTGCTCGAGCCGATACTCTCCGCCGAGCGCCAGTTGTGTCAACGTGTGATTTTGGTTGGGGTCGCCGAAAAAACTGCTCGGGCCGCGTTGCTCGAAGTCCAAGGACTCATATTCCATCAGTCCGATCCATGTTGCTGTGTTGAGCGTCTTGCTAATCTGATAGTTGACCTGCTGCTTTTCGCTATCGGTTTGGGTCTCTGCATTAGGCGTCGTTTGGTTGGTGTTTTTATCCCGGCTAAAGTTGAAGGATAGGGTTTGTTGGAAATCCTCATGATCTGATGCGATGCGCACACCTGCAATCCAGTTTTGATGGGCGGATGTAAAGTCAGCATCCGTGGGTAGGCCAGTCAATGCGTAGTCCACATCATCGAAGTCGTTTTGGCTCTGCTGCAGTCGAAATACGCTACTAAGACGCCAATGCTTTGCCAGGGGGGAAGAGGTTCTCAGGTAGGCGGCTCGTTGCTTGGACCCATCGCGTTCATCACCTTGACGTGAGACGTTAAAACCCCGCGTTTTGAAATCGCTGATACCGAGTGCTAGCTGAGTGCCTCCAAGTCTTGTTGCGCTGTCGATTGCAAGATTTTGGGTCTGCTCACTGCCTCCGCTGATTAAAAAATTCGTACTGGGCTCGCTCTCAGGCGAGCGGGTCATGATATGAATAACGCCCGCAATAGCATCGCTCCCCCAAATGGCGCTTTCTGCGCCGTGCACAATCTCAATGCGTTCGATTTGTTGCACGGGAAATTGGCTGAAATTGAACTCACTGCCCTGGCCAATATCGTTGGCCTCGACGCCATCAACCAGCACCAGCACGTGATTGGCCTCTCGGCCCCGCATTCGAACTTGGGTTAGGCCGCCAAGTCCGCTCTGTTGACTGACGCTGAGGCCTGGTTGGCCACGCAGCAAATCAGGCAGTGAATTTGGATTTCGAAGATCAATGTCTGCCTTGGTAATGATGCTGATCTGGCTACCGGATCGAAGACTGTCCATTGGCAGCCGAGAGGCGGTCACCGTGATGGTTTCGTCATTGGGTTGCGCCCAAAGGGACCCGCAGCTGGATAACAGCAGAAACGTTAGAAGCACGTTCGGCAAAAAAGTGGGCCTGGCCCGAGTCTGGATTAAGGTCGTCTGATAATAAAAGAAGGGCATACTGAAACATCTCCTGCTCCCGCCGAGCAATTGGATTAAGGTATAGCGCGCAGGAGAAGTCGATGGTCATGACCTGCCCGCCGCAGTTCATTGCCGCATTGTTGTCAGGCCGGTCTCCGGGCTTGCGAGCGTCGTGCGAACACGTTTGCGCGGCTACCTTCCCATGCTTTTGAGCACAGTGGTAAAAAGCAGCGCACCTCGCTTACCGTTGCGGGGGCAGCACCGGAATTGAAAAAATCCTCACCGGTTTCCCGTTTCATTTTAGGGCTTTAAGCTAAAACACCTGACTAAATGAAGTGCGAGAAGGTTATCCGTTTGCTTGTTATGGAGTCAAGAATTGTTCAATAATTGTGTCCGAAATGGGCGCCGGGATAAAATCGAGTCGTCTGAAAAAAGATATCGAAAGGGTGTTCTTGTGCTGATGCATGCTGTTGTTTGGGCTTTTTGCTTGCCTTTGTTACCCGTCTGTTGGCTTCAGCTGAAGCTAATACAACGACGACTTCCGAAGATCAAAGCCCCAATGCTACCGGTTGCGTGGGGGGATAATGCGCCAACATTGGGCGCTGGGCGTCGAGTACTCGGCCTTGGTGATCAGGTAATTGTGCCGAAAGACGGGGAGGACTCAGGCCAAGGCATAATGGTGTACTGCGCAGAAGCTTTGATGCGCCAGAGTGATGATGACGTAAATTGGCAAGTGGCGAGACAACCGAGTGCCACCGCCAGCGATGTGCTCGCGACCTGCCGTGCCATTGACGATCTAAATGTCGACTTGCTTCTGATTTCAATGGGCGTCAACGATGTCTCAGGGCTGACCTCGCTGATGCGGTGGCAGGCTAGCATCTTTGACCTAATCACCTTGATTCGACAAAAAGGCGCGGCCAAGATTGTTTTTTTGGGGCTCCCGCCGATGGCACGCTTTGAGCCGTTGCCACAGCCCCTGCGCGCGGTGTGTGGTATCCGAGCGAGACTGTTAGATGCGGTTCTAAAGCGATCGGTCAGTGGGCTGAGCTTTGCGGCGCATCTGGATTTTGAGGCAGGTGCGCCAGCAGGCACCCTTACCGACGACGGTTATCATTTAACGGCCCAAGTTCAAAAAGCGCTTGGCGAGCGCGCGGCAAGCTTGAGTTTGCGTTTGTTACGGGTCTAAACGCGCAGCCATGATATTCAGAAATCGTTGCTGCCATGTCGATTGCTGCTCTCGCGCTATCGCAGGCGACGGGCTTTCCGGTTTAGACTTCAGGGAAACCTTAGGTTTTCGATGGGCGGCAGTGGCTGAACAGCGGTAGGGCATCTGGTTGCGGTAACAAGTGAGATTAAAACGGCAATTTAACAACAACTGTTTCAAAGAAGAGGAGGATCACGCGATGCAATCGGAGCTGATTGAATACTACGATGGTGACATTTTATTAGAAGGCTGCTTGGTTCAGGGTGAGGGTTTTGGACCAAAACCCCTAGTCTTGGTCGCCCATGATTGGACAGGTCGACGACAATACGCAATCGACAAAGCGCACGAGATTGCGGGCCTTGGGTATGCCGCATTTGCCATTGATATGTACGGGAAAGGCGTCTTTGGCGCCGATGGCGATGTCGCCTTAAACACCGCGCTTATGGGGCCGCTCGCGTCCGATCGAGGCTTGTTGCGACAACGGATCAACGCGGCACTGGACGCCGTGAGTGTGCGGCCCGAGATAGATGCCACAGCTGTAGTGGCGGTGGGTTACTGCTTTGGCGGCATGTGTGTGCTCGAATTAGCAAGGATGGGCGCCGCCGTCCAAGGTGTTGTCAGTGTGCATGGTATTTTGGCGCCTGGCGAGGCGGTTAATGCGGCCATTACCGCTAAAGTCCTCTGTTTGCATGGTCACGATGATCCGATGGTGCCCCCCGAGCAAGTGCTCGCGTTTGAGCAAGAAATGACCGCGGCGCAAGTGGATTGGCAAATGCATGTTTACGGTGGCACAACGCATGCTTTCACCAATCCAGGTGCCGACAATCCGGATTTTGGTACGGTCTATTCTTCAATTGCGAATTTGCGCGCCAGTCATTCGGTTCAGGCATTTTTGGCAGAGGTGTTGATTCGACCTGAGACATAATCAGTACCCGCACAAATCGCGCGCTAAAACACAACGGTAATCGATTCGATGCGATGGTCAATCAGGCGCTCCCCATCGAAGTAAAACCAGCCGCGGATGGGTTCATTCTGAAGAACTTGAGGTAGCCAAAATTGATCATCGGCCCACATTTTGTCCAGAGGCAGGTCTGTCATTGGGCACCAAAGCGGCGCTGCTTCCAAGGTTTCTGTCGGGATGCCCGAAAACTGATCTGAGACATAAACGTAAATTTTTATTTTTGGGTAAGCCAAATCGTGAAAGAACAATTCGGCCATGGGTTGAAGGCCGTGCGGGGTGATCTTTAACTCTTCTTCGGTTTCTCGGATGGCGCAGGCGATCGGCGTCTCGTTTGGCTCGAGCTTGCCCCCAGGGCCTAGTATCTTGCCAGCACCCAGGCCCGTTTTTTTGTGGATCAAGAGCACTTGTTGGTGTCGCCGGATAAAAACGAGTGTCGTCAACAGATCCGGCTGCCAACGCGTCCAATCAATGCTCGGGATTGTAATACTCTGTTTTTTCATGAAATGCCCAATGGTTCTAGAACCTCTAAGTTATTGATAAGTATTGTTATTCTCTTCTAGGCGAGTTCTATCTCGATTTATTGTGCCCAATGATTGAAAAAAACTGTTGTTGGGACTTGAATATTACCAACTTAGCCTTAGATAGGTTGTGTATCGTTAAAACGCACCCCCTGGAGGTGTTTGATGGAATTGACACTGAAGACGCCAATGATCCCGGTTTTGAGTGGGCAGTCACTATATGCCTATCTAGACGCGGTGCACCGTATTCCTAAATTGACCCGTGAAGAAGAAGTCACCTTGTTCGAGACATTTAAAGGCGGTGACAATATTAGTGCCGCCCGAGCATTGGTCATGGCCCATCTTCGTTATGTTGTGTATATCGCCAAGCAATATTCGGGTTATGGCTTGCCGCTTGAAGATCTTATTCAGCAAGGTAACGTTGGGCTCATGCAATCGGTTAAGAAGTTTGACCCTGAACGCAAGCTACGACTGTTGACCTTTGCCGTACATTGGATCAAGGCCGAAATACATGACTATATTTTAAAGAACTGGAAACTGGTGAAGGTCGCAACGACCAAGGCGCAGCGAAAGTTGTTCTTTAATCTGCGCAAAAATAAGCGGGCATCGGGGCTGATTGACCGCCCGGAGGCAAAAAGAATTGCGACCCTGCTCGATGTTTCTGAGGCCGATGTTATCGAGATGGATCAGCGCTTGAGTCGACAGGACCAATCTTTTGAAAAACGCGATGACGATGACTTATCTGCGCCAGAATTGTATTTGCAAAGTGATAGCCTGGATCCTCTAGACATTGTTGCTGACTCAGAGTCCGAGGCGACTGATGCGAGTGGACTCAGGCACGCCTTAAAGCAGCTGGATGATCGCTCGCGCCAAATTGTACAGGGCCGCTGGTTGAGTGACGAAAAGTTAGCGCTTAAAGTGTTTGCAGAACGCTTTGGTATCTCGATTGAACGGGTTCGGCAATTAGAATCGCAAGCTCTAAAAAAGCTTAGGCATAATATGGCAAGCTAAACGCTTTTCGGTCTTGGCAAAGTCGCGGTAAGGTGTTGCTTCAACCCAAGGAACCGTGCGCGATGACAGATCAAATAATTTCAACCGACACTGATTTTGACGGCGCAGCTGTCGTTGACGGCCTCAATCGTTTACTCAGGCTCCGAACCACGCCCATCGGGATGAAACTGTTTCCAAATCGCGCGGAAATGGAAGCGATTCCTAAAATTAGACGACCTAGCAACGTTCACACCACCGACCAAGTCGTTGGACAAGCCAGCCGTAATGGTTGGACCGTTGGCATTACGATGGAAGACTTGGTGGGCGCGCAATGCGGCACGGTGATCGGACTACATCCACGCGATGAGCGCTGGTTATCGGGCGATAAAATGGCAGGGGTTTGGTTCAAGGACCAAGCCGAGGCTGCAAAACACCAAGCCAGTATGGATGTCGTTGCCTTTGGGCAGTTTGAAGCCATGGCAGTTTCTCCTCTGGCTTCGGGTAGGTTGAACCCGCCGGACATTTGTCTCATTTATGCAACGCCCGCCCAAATGATTCTGTTTATTAATGGTCTGCAATGGACGGGCTATAAAAAATTGGATTGGGGCTGTGTGGGGGAGTCTGCTTGCGCAGACTCTTGGGGTCGCGCTTTAAAAACGGGTGAGCCAAGTCTTTCGATCCCGTGTTTTGCTGAAAGACGCTATGGCGGCGTGATGGAGGATGAGTTACTGATGGCAATTCCGCCGAGCTTTCTGCCCAAAGTCATTGCCGGGCTCGAAGCGCTATCTAAAAATGGTCTGCGGTATCCGATTCCACAATATGGTGTGAACAATGATGTCCGGGCTGGAATGGGCATTAGTTACTCAGAGACCTGAGGACTGTGTGATGGCCAAATTAACGTGCTGGCAGTGCCGGAGAGACTTAAGCGATGAGCCAAGGCCGATCTCGAGGCAAGCGGTATGCCAGGGGTGCTTCGAGCCGATCCGGTGCTGTTATATGTGTCGAGCCTTTGACATAAGCCATCGCTCGACGTGCCAAGAAGATCGGGCGGATCCGCCGCTCGAGAAAGCCAATGCCAATTTTTGTGATTTCTTTAGTCCTGGCGAGCCGGTTCGGCGAGTGTCGCCGCAGCCAGATAAATCAGATACGAGTGCGGCATTGTCCGCTCTGTTTGAGGATGAATTGGCAGTCGACGCCTTCGAGGAAGACTCTCAAGTAATAGGAGGTCATGATGAACTGGATCAGAAATTAAAGGATTTGTTTGGCGATGGTTAGCGCGCTAAACGTTTAAAACGTTTTATCTGTGGGTATCAGATGACCCCTAGCGATCGGAGCGTATCGATCTCGCTTGACGTCAGATTCAACGAGAGCAAGATCTCTTGTGTATGCTCGCCGAGCTTGGGTGGTGGCCGAGTAATGGAGGGTCCATCCTGATCGGCAGCATAGCCCGCTTTTATGATGTGAATGGATTCGGCGTTAGCGTCTGTTGGCGCCACCTGTTCAATCACTTCCCGCACGAGTAGTTGCGGATCTTCGAGTACCTCGGGAATCGTTTTAACTTCGGCTGTCGGGATGCCTTTCTTAGGCAGAATGTTCATCCAAGCATGCGTTGTCTTGCCTTGAAGTTTTTCACAGAGCAGGGCGTTGACCACTGCCGGGTTTTGTTTTCGTTGCAAAGGATCATTAAAGGCGGATTCCTTTAGGCGTTCGGAACATTCGAGCGCATCGAAGAGTTGCTCAATCTGGTTTTGTTTGAGCGCTGTAATTTGTATAAACCCGTCTTGGGTGGGGAATACGTTAGCAGTGGGTTGTCCGGTTGGTGAGGCATTACCTTGAAGCCCCAATAGTTGGCCCTGATTCAAATAGTTACTAAACTGCGACGCCTGCATTACGATTGCCGTATCAAGCATTGAGCTATCGATATATTGTCCAAGCCCGGTTGTGGCCTTGCGATGTAGCGATGCTGAAATTGCAAAGGCCGTGCTAAGCGCGGTTGCCATATCAACCGGCATAAAGCCTGTTCGAGTGGGGCCACTGCTTAGGTGCCCGTTCTGTGACATCATGCCAGAGGCAGCTTGAATCGCGCCATCATAAGCTGCTTCGCCAGCTTTCGGGCCCGACTGGCCGTATCCGGTAATTGAGCAGTAAATTAGATCGGGTTTAAAGGCTTTTAAGCACTCATAATCTAGTCCAAGTTTGGTCATGGTCCCGGCTTTAAAGTTTTCAACCACAACGTCAGTGGTCTCAATGAGTTGTTTGATTAAGTCGACAGCCTCAGGCGACTTTAAATTAAGCGTCAGACTGCGTTTATTGGCGTTCATAGTGAGGAATGAAGGCGATTGACTTTGATCGTTACTCGCATTCATGAGTCCACGAGTCTGGTCACCGGTGCCGGGTTGCTCTATTTTTATGACGTCTGCACCAAGTAGCGCCAATTGCATCACGGCAAAGGGGCCCGCAAAAACTTGGGTGAAATCTAGGATCTGAATGCCGCTGAACGCCTGAGTCATAAAGGTTTCTGCCAATAAGTATCTTTTAAGAGTCTTTTATAGAGTTTGCCGGTAGGGTGCCGCGGCAGAACTTCAAGAAAGTCGACTGTCTTAGGGCACTTTAAATGTGCGATTTGTGATCGTGCGTACGCGATGAGCTCTGCCGCAAGGTTAGGGCCTGCATCGGCTAGGCTCATGGGCTGGACCACCGCTTTGACTTCCTCTCCAAACTCCTCATTCGGCACCCCAAAAACGGCGACATCCGCGACCAAGGGATGCGTGATCAAGACGTTTTCAGCTTCCTGCGGGTAGATGTTAACGCCGCCAGAAATGATCATGAAAGACTTTCGATCGGTGAGGTACAAGTAGCCGTCGTCATCAAGATAACCAATATCGCCCAAGGTCGACCAACCGTTGGCATGGTGTGAGCTTGCTGTTTTTTCGGGATCGTTTAGATACTCAAATTGGCCGCCGCCTTCAAAATACACGCCGCCTTGCGCGCCCTTCGGCAGTTCTTGTCCCAAATCGTCGAGGATATGGATCTGGCAATCATTTGCAGCTCGGCCAACCGAGCCAGGGTGCGCGAGCCATTCTTCAGCGCTGATAAACGTCGAGCCATTGCCTTCCGTGCCGGCATAATATTCGCAGATAATCGGTCCCCACCAATCGATCATTTGATGCTTGATACTAACAGGACAGGGTGCGGCGGCGTGAATCGCGCAGCGCAGGTCTGGAAAGTTGTACAAGCTTTTTCTGTCATCCGAGAGTTTGAGCATGCGGACGAACATGGTCGGCACAAACTGGGCATGGGTGACGTTATGATCTTGGAGCAGTTGTAGTGCGGTTTCAGGATCAAACTGGGGCATAACGATCACACAACCGCCATAGCGCAGGACATTCATGGTGAAGCCTAAGGGGGCTGCATGGTAAAGCGGAGCCGGCGATAGATACACGGTATCTTCGCCAAAGTCATACCGACTTTGCGCAGCCTGAAAGAGGCTGGTTTCGGCGCCAAACGGTGCTTCGAAGAGCGGTTTCTTAACGCCTTTAGGCCGCCCAGTGGTGCCGCTGCTGTAAAGTAAACTTTGCCCGTAGAACTCATCGATGATGGGTGTTTTAGGTTGGTCCGCCAGGGCGTCCAGAAGCCTCGGGGCATTCGGGTGTTCTCCATCGAGCATGAAACAGGCGGGATCCCCAACCAAATCGGGATAAAAGCGCTCAAAAGTGTCCGTCAACAACTTTGAGGTGATTAGCACCTGCGCTCGACAATCGTTAACGATATACAGCACTTCGGCGGCCGCTAACCGATAGCTGATAGCTGTAAAATACAAGCCAGCTCGGAGTGCACCCCAGCAGATGGGTAGAAAGTAGGCGTGGTTTTCAAGACACAGCGCGATCGTGTCACCGCGCTTAAGGCCATGGCTGCGCATTAAGTGTGCGAATTGATTCGAGATGGTTTCAACTTCTCCGAACGTGATGGTTTGCCCGGAACCAGCCATAATAATGGCCGGTTTTTCAGATGGGTAGTGGCTGGGGATCATGACGCATGGCTCCATAGATGAAGGCGAGGATCGCGCGGCGGCCCTAAAACGCGTTAAATGAACATACTGATCTGCCGCGCTGACCGGGATAGGGAACTTTCCAATGCGAAGTCTGCGGGATGTTAGGGCCGGATTTCGGCCTCCCGCTAGAAACCGCCATGGTCGTTATTCCTCAAACCGGTCCATCAAAAGGTAACGCGAGTGACCTAGCGGTTGCAAGCGGGTTGATTCACCCTTTGTGCGCCATTCTGGGGCAAATAGCCTAAAATGTTTCATCGTTGTGCATTCTTATCGTGCCTTAAAAAAGCCTATGGGCCTATAAGGATGGTTATACCGCATGATTGCTTTGAGTGAAAAGTTGGCCTGACGATTGCTTTACCTAGTGTGGAACCGTGAGGCGTGCATGCCGATCCGATTCGTTCACCTCGAAGAGGGTGAGACTAAACAGTTAATCAATAAAATGGAGAGAATTGATGAAAAATTTTACACGCAACGTCTTGGGTGGCCTGATCGCTGTCAGTGCTTTTGCTGGTACGCATGCCGTTGCTGCAGACGTGTCTTATAATATTGGTTTTGCCAGTGAATATTACTATCGGGGAATCCTTCAAAAGGAATCGAGCGCTAGCGCAGGCGTTGATCTTGAAACCAACGGCTTTTATGCGGGTGCTTGGACAGCGGATGTCGGTGACGGCCTAGAAGTCGACTTGTATGGAGGTTATGGCTTTGAGACTGAGGCGGGATTAACCGGCAGTATCGGTTTTACTGGGTACTACTACACCGGAGACTTTGATGACACGTACGAGGAAATCAATCTTGGATTGGGTTTCGGTGCTTTCAGTTTAGGCTACTCGTCCGGCGAGTGGGACGGGAATGGTGCGCCTGCCGATTATGATTTCTTAGAGTTAGGATTTGAGACCGAGGGTGGCCTTTACGGTACGTACGGATCATTCGGAAAGGACTTCGATGGCGATTACGTTGAACTGGGTTATGGAACAACCGTCTCGGATATCGATTTAGGCGTTGCATTTATCTTCTCCGATGATTTGGGCGACCAAGCCGACGGAGAGAGCCAAGCGCTGGTCTTTTCCGTGGGCAAATCTTTCTAAGGATTCATCACTCAGGTTGTCGATAAAAAAGGGCGCTTAGGCGCCCTTTTTTTTGCGTGCAAATTGCGAAGCGCGTAAAAGGCCGAGCGCCCAGCGGTGAAGGACCGCACGCACTTAAAAAGGTTTGGGTTGTTGGGCATTTAGATTACGCGCAAACAGGACCAAAGGTTGTTCAGTCGATGTCGGTAAGGCGAGCAAACAGTGTTCAGTCTCTAACCCGAGCAGCATCAGGGTGCTGGGTGAAATGCGGGCTTCATGATGCTGGCAGGTTGCCCAGCCTCGGTCAGTTCCGAGCGATAGGGATCAGGTTGAGCAAGCGTTATCGTTTCTTGGTAGTGGCTTTTATTCCCGAGAATGTCGAGACTCGTAACCCCGCTGATCTGCCTGTCTGCCTCGACGTGTGATCGGTAATGTAAAACCGTATAAGGCATGTCCGCTGCAACGAACACGCCTTTGATGGCGTTGCTCGATGGGTCAAAGTACTAAAGATCTTTGGCGCATAGGGATTTTTCGCCATTGTAGATGACAGAAGAGTCTCCGAAGACGGTTTGTTGGTTGGGCTCCCAGATGTAGGTTTAATAGGCGCTGCCAAGGACCCATTGGCCCCTGATCAAGGGTCTGAGTCCTGTCATCGTAGAGCTTGCTGGCGCTGCTTGAACTGTGTGGGTCAACACCAGACTAATGACCAGCAGGTGATTATAAGCTAGACGCTTGAATGATGATGGCGCTGGTTGTTTGTTTACCGTCATAACGCGCGCCTTAACTGGGTGTCATTAGCGTTGGTCGGCTAAGGCGCGAGACCATCTAAGATAGCCGAAAATGATAATGACCAAGTACACCATAAAAAGTAGGGCGGTGAAGTACAAGCCTCGGTCAAGGTAGAGCACAATCGATGCGCTGTCGATGACAAACCAATAACCCCAGTTCTCCAATATTTTCTGGGTCACCATATACGTTGCGATCAAACTGCCACAGGTTGTGAACGCATCAAGAAAAGGGGCTTGGCTGTCGGTTTCGGTCAGCAGACCGCCCACTAATCCGGTGGTAATGAAGATCGCGAGGAGGGCGGCGCTGTGATGTTTTAGTGACCATTTTCGAATGGGTTTAAAGGCTTGCCTTGGTCCATGCCGCCATTGATAGTAGCCGTATCCTGCCATGGCTAAGTAGTACACCTGCAAGGCGCTTTCAGCATATAGCGTGACATCAAAAAAGAGATAGAGGTAGATCATGGTTGAGGTCGCCGCCGCCGCCCAACACCAAATATTTTCTCTAACAGCGAGTATGAGATAAGCCAAAGCTAGGCCGACGGCGAACATTTCTAGCGCTGAGCTGGCTAAGAGTTCATTCAGAAATTGCTCGAGCACCTCAGTCATGTAGGGTTCGTCTCAAATCCTCGCTAAGCACTTTTAAGGTGAAAACGCCTTGTCCAAATTCGAGAAAGCTGCCTCGAATTTCCGTTTGTAAGCAGGCCATTAGCACGTCGAAATCTCCGAAAATTTGAGTGGTTAAATCGTTTTCAACAACGTCGATGTCCGGATACTGCTTTAGCGCTTTGATGAAAGCATCAATGGCTGGAAGATAATCCTTGTTCAAGGGATATAAACTGATATCGATACTGGCCTTCATAGGTTAACGCCTTTTTAGCGAGTCTGTTGAGTCTCCATTCGGTTTGGGCATTACGGCTCAAAAGCGAGGGTGACCCCGAGTGTCCTGGGTGAGCCGAATTGATAATAGGGCTCGGTGACGTAGTCTTTTCGAGGATCATTACCGAAGCTCCCAAAGCCTCGGGTCAGGATTGTTTGATCCGTTAGGTTGCGCCCCCAAAATGTGAGTTCCCAGGCTTGTTTTCTTAAACCAAAGGCTGCGTTGGCCGTGGTGTAGGCTCGGCTTTTAACCGCATGTCGATCAGAGAAATAATAGTCATCTTTCGCATCGATACTTAGGTTTAAAAAGGTTGATGTCGCCTGATAGTTGAGCGCAACACTCCCCGTGTAGCGAGGGGCTTGGGCTTGGTCTCGACCGCCTAGGTCCTCACCAAACTCATTAATGAATTGGGTAAACACCGTATCGAGTAGGCCGCCAGCAACTCGGAGGCTAAAGGCATTCGAAAGTTGGTGTTCTAGCTCGACTTCGATACCTTGATTGACGCCTTCTGCGGCATTGCCGACGAAGTCGACAAATTCCGTACTACCATCAGATCTGGGACGAACGAATGAGCTTTTAATCTGTTGATCTCGGCGATCGGCTCGAAATAGGGCGAGTTTTAGCCGGGTTGCGGCGAAGGTGGTTTTGAAGCCAAGCTCAGTTT
>JABGTE010000035.1 GCA_018647445.1 Gammaproteobacteria bacterium | reverse complement strand
CTCGACGCTGGGTTGGTTTCCCAGGTGGCTTTCAGCCAAGGAGATCAACCCTTTATTGTGCCGATGATTTACGGCCGTCAGGGGCAAACGCTGTATTTGCACGGTGCGCGCAAGGCGCGATTGGTCCGCCTGCTTGCGGCCAACCCAAAGGTCTGCGTCCACGTGACCTTGCTGGATGGTATTGTCTTGGCGCGCTCAACCTTTAGTTCTTCCATGAACTATCGTTCAGTGAGTGTGTTCGGGTCACCCGAGCTCGTGGACGACCCTGCAGAGAAGGAAGCTGCGCTGCGGGTCATTAGCGAACAAGTCATGCCGGGTCGGTGGGCGGAGGTTCGCCCATCAACGGACCGTGAGATTGCAATGACAGGCGTGCTGCGCCTTCCGATTGAGTCTGCCAGCGCCAAAATCAGCAGCGGCCCACCCGATGATGAAGCAGCGGATTATGCCGCATCGGTTTGGGCTGGGGTTTTGCCACTGGTATTACAGGCGGGCGCGTTGCAGCCTGATCCGGTTCTTGATCAGTTGCAGTTGCCCTCAGACGTCCTGCTGGCTTTGGAAACTAAAATTTATTGAGGCCTCATGCTGGGTGTTGGATAGATCTTCAAAGCCTCTGCTGCGAATGGCGGCAGCAGCCTAAATGAGCTTATTGCTGGCAAATATAAGGCAAGCATGACCAAGGTAATGTAGTGCGAGCGGTAAGGCCTCCAAGCCTTCGAGGTTACTCTTTCACAATCTGTCAGCGGTGGCAGGCCTCGTGCCATCAAGGAATTAATCTTATGAATGCTGTGACCCAACGTTGCATTAAAGCTTTTATGATTTTGAGCCTCATAGCGGCATCCTCAGTGAGCGCCGCCGAAGGCTTAGCTGATGCCGAAAAAAAGGTCCTTGCGCTTGCTAAGGCAGCGATCAGTCTTCGGTCGGTTCGAGGTGAGGACAATCAAACCCAAGCGGTTGCGGTCTTGTTTCGAGATGCCTTGCTCGATGGCGGCTGGTCGAGCGAGGATATTGAAATTGTGCCGCTTGAAGACACGGCCTATTTTATCGCGACCTGGCCAGGAACCGATCCAAGCTTGGGACCGATTGTGATCTCTGCCCATATGGATGTGGTTGAAGCCAAGCGCGAGGATTGGGAACGCGATCCCTTTCAGCCAGTTGTCGAAAATGGCTACCTCTATGGCCGGGGTGCCAGCGATACTAAATTTGATGCAGCCCAAGCCCTCATTGCTTTGATCGAGCTGCGCAGGCAGGGCTTTACGCCAAGACGAACGATTAAAGCTGCTTTCTCGGGCGATGAAGAAACAACCATGCACAGCTCCAAATTGATTGCGGACCGCTTGCGGCATGCTGCCTTGGTGCTCAATGTCGATGGCGCCGCTGGGGTGCTGGATGAGGAAACGGGTCAGCCAAGTTATTGGTCCTGGCAAGGTGCTGAGAAAACCTATGCTGATTTTGAACTGGTGATTACCAATCCTGGTGGTCACAGTTCTGCGCCGAGAGCTGATAATGCTATCGCACAAATGTCGGGTGTGCTGGCGCGCATTGCAAAGCATCGCTTCAAACCAGAACTGAACGACATTACACGAGATTATCTGACCCAGTCTGCAGACCTTGAGCCCGATCTTGAGAAAGCCGCTATGATGCGCGCGTTTGTCCAGAACCCGGTCAATCCAGAGGCGGTAGCAGCGCTAAGGAATGATCCGGCCCTGATCGGGGTAATCGGTACAACCTGTGTTCCCACGATGGTCGACGGCGGGCATGCCCGAAATGCCTTACCGCAAAGGGTCACGGCAATCGTGAACTGTCGTATTTTTCCAGGGCATGAAAAAGCGGAAATTGCGTCTGAGTTACGACAGGTCGCAGCGCAAACCCGGCTAGAGATGTTTGAGGTTGATGCCGATTTTGTTGTGACCGCGCCCGCATCGCCATTTGATGAGCGATTTGTCGGCGCAGTCACCCAGGCAATTGGTCTGGCCTTTGGCGACATGCCGATTATCGCGTCTCAAGCCTCTGGCGCAACAGACTCGATGTGGTATCGGGCGCTAGGCATCCCGAGCTACGGCGCGAGTGGAACCTTTTTGAAAATGAGCGACGATTATTCTCACGGCCTTAACGAGCGTGTGCCAACGGGTCACATCCAGGCATCATTGCTTTATTACACAACGCTGCTTGCCGCACTTGCTTCGGACTAGCGCGGCGATATGGCGTGCGGCCGCGCTCGCGGTTTGATGGCCGCGGCTGCTGCTGATCGTTCTGTTATCGCGGCATTAGGCTCGAGTGCTTAGGTCCGATTCGATGGTGCTGATCATGGACCGATCGAGGCGGTAGAAGAAGAAGGCGATGGTGCCAAGAATCGCGAGTACGCCAGGAAAAATCGTGAACATCAATCGGATGCCCATAATGGTTTCCTCCGTCTGGACTTCATTGGCGACAAAGCCGTACCACGCTAGGATATACCCGGATAAACCCGCGCCGACCGCCAGACCCATTTTTTGGGCGAACTGAATGCCAGAGAAAATCAAACCGGTGGTGCGCCGACCGGTCTTCCATTCGCCGTAGTCAGCGCTGTCAGCATACATGGCCCAAACGATTGCCGGGGTCGGGCCGTTAATGATCGAACCAATACAGTTCACCAACACCATGACCCAGTACTGGTCCGCTGGAATAAAAAAGAAGCCGATCGAGGCGACGACATTGCCCAACGATAGGACAATCATCAAGGTCCGCTTTTCAAAGTGGGTTGCTAGGGTTTTAGTAAACGTGATGCCCACTAGCATGGCCAATAGTCCCAAGGACATGAAGATGCTGGTTCGGTCAAAATCAAGGCCCAGCAGGTGAAACATCACGGCGCCGTCATCGCCAATAAAATATTTGAAGTAATACATGGTGCCGCCGCTTCGCACCGCGATGGACATGAGGGTTAAGATGCCAGCGATGAACAGAACCAGCCAAGGGCCATTGCTTAGAAGCGCTTTGAGGTCCGATTTAACGTTGGTGCTTTGCTTTAACGGCGGAACGACGCGTTCCTTGGTAAGCGCAAAACACAGCCAGAAAAAGATGACGGATAAGACGGCAAAGATTGCCATCGTTAATTGAAAGCCCAGCACTTCATCGCCGCCACCCAATAGATCCTTCAAGGGTCGAACAAAGGTGACAATTAGCCAACCTGCAGTAAAGGCGAAAAAAAATCGATAGCTCGAGACTTTCGTGCGCTCGATTGAGACCGGTGAGATGACGCCCATGAGCGCAGAATAAGGCACATTGATTGCGGTATAGGCCAGCATCATCAGTGTGTAGGTTACATAGGCGTAAATTAGCTTCCCAGAATCTGAGAGCTCTGGGTTCGCGAACATGGCATAACCACACAGACCGTAGGGAACGGCCATCCAAAGCAGATAGGGTCTAAATTTACCCCAACGGCTGTTCGTTCGATCCGCAACCATGCCCATAACGGGGTCTGTGACCGCATCAACCAGCTTGGTTACCAGCAGCATGGTGCCAACCGCGGCAGGGGAGAGGCCAAAAATATCGGTGTAGTAGTAGAGCAAAAAAACGTTGAAGGTTTGAAAGAAAAAGTTGGAGGCACCATCGCCTAACCCATACCCTACTTTCTCGCTAAAGCTAAGCTGCTGAGTGTTTGCGCTCATAAGAGGAACCTTTTTGCTTTTTGTTACGGTTTTTGTTGTTGCGCTGCTGACCCAGTTTAAAGTGAGTGCTTTGAGACGCCCCATCATAGCGACTGGTCAAAAAAAGGGTAGCACAGGCGCCCGCCGGTTTTGACTTGGATCAGACGAAGTTGGCGGAAGTTACGTCCAAATGGGGACGCTTGGCGACTCTAAAAAGGGGTTTGTGCTGATCCGAGCAAGGTGCGCGTTTTGAATCAGGTTGTGGTTTCCCCCGACTGCAGTCGCCATGCTTATCGCAATCGATCTTGGGGCGCCCAGGCAAATATTTAAAATGCGGTCGACAGCCCGAGGCCATAAGAATTTGTTGCCGGCAGGTTCTAAAACTCAAAAATTAGCGTAACCCCCATCGATCAGAAAGGTTTCTGCTGTATGGTAACTGCTGCCTTGGCTCATGATATAAACCGCAATGCCGGCGAAATCCGTCCCGGTTCCCCAGCGCCGCATCGGTATTCTCGGCATGACATTGTCGGTAAAGCGATCCCAGGAGAATGTGGATTCGGTCATCGCCGTTTCGATCCATCCCGGCAGTAACGTGTGCGCTGTAACACCAAAGCGGGCATATTCAACGGCAAGAGCTTTGGCCATCGAGATCAATCCCCCTTTCGTTGCTGCATAGTGCTGGCCTTTGGCTTGCCCAGAAATAGCCGCCAGGCTCGCTGTCCCGACAAGGCGTCCAAAAGCATCCCCGTTTTGGGCGCGTTGTTTCATGTGTTGCGCTGCGCACCGAAAAACATAAAACACCCCGTTTAAATTGACACCGATGATTCGGTCCCATTCGGCTTGGGTCATCTCATCAAAGGCCGTTGCGCGACCACCCACCCCGGCGTTGGCAAAGCAGCCATCGATTCGGCCGTGATGTTTCAGGCTTTCTGCAAAACAGTCGGCAACGGCCGTTGGGTCGGAGACGTCGCAAACCTCGGCAGAGACTTTGGGGCCGTAGGGGCGAAGGACTTCGAGGGCTTGGTTGTTCTTTTCGGCATTGGTACCCCAAATTGCAACCTCGCAGCCTTGCGATGCCAAGCCTTCGGCCATGCCCAGTCCGATGCCGCCATTGCCGCCGGTAATCAAGGCGACCTTGCCCGTTAAGTCAAAAAGGTTCTGAATCATTGCCTGCTCCTTGGGTTCGCCCGTGTTCAGATTGAGGCCGCGTCGTAGGGTCTTTTAAGACAATCTAAGGCTGTTGGTTTACGCGGCTGCAGTTTTTAATGCGTTTAATCTAACACTGAATTACGGCAAATGGAGCGGTGCCAAAACGCTTATGTCACAATTAGCGGGAATCGGGTAAGGGCGCACGGGACAACAGGATGACAGCAATTAAAGTTCAGCTTGAACATGGGATGTTGGTGTCGGAGCCATGACCAAGGTGATGCCGCGAGTGATCCTGTTGATGGGCGTAATGGGCTCAGGCAAAACGACGGTTGGTGGGTTACTGGCCAAACGTCTCAATTGGTCTTTCGAAGATGCCGATGCTTATCACTCTCAAAGTAATATCGATAAGATGGCGCAGGGCATTGCGTTAACCGATTCCGATCGAGGACCTTGGCTGCGGACCTTGAGCGATGTCATTGACGTCCGGCTCGGTGCCGAGCGCGCAGGTTTTGAATCGCCAGATCAAGAATCCGGCCTGGTGCTCGCGTGTTCTGCCTTAAAGCAAGAATACCGAGAGATCTTAGTCGGCCAAAAACCCGGGGTGCAGGTCGTCTTTCTCCAAGGCTCAGAATCCTTGCTGCTGGCGCGGTTGTCCTCGCGTGAACATGCTTTTATGCCCCCGGCGCTGCTTCAAAGCCAGCTGTCGACTCTTGAAACGCCACAGCGCGCTTTGACCCTCGACATTGCTGACGCGGCAGAGGCGTTGGTCGAGCAAATTTGTTCGGCATTTTTCGAATAATAGGCCGAGTAGCAAGCTTCTTTGCCGCCAATCTTCGAGCGGTGGCAGTCAGTCCTTGGGTCTTGTACCATCTAAGCAAGTTAATAAAGAGGTTATCGAATGGGAATCGTTGATGTCGTTTCGGTGTTGTCTGAAATGCCCACACTACTGAAACTTAAAAAAGGCATGGTGCCTCGTCCCGCATCCGTCGCCGACTGCTTTGGTGCCCGGGTTGAAGCTAATGCGCTTAAGTTCGGGCAACGATCCGCGATTGTCTTTGAAGGCCAAGAAGTCACTTGGGCTGAGTTCAATGCACTGGCGAATCAATATGCGCATTACTTAAAAAGTCAGGGCGTACAGCGCGGTGATACTGTCAGTGTGATCATGGAAAACCGGATCGAATTTTTAGCGCTGCTTGTGGGCGTGAACAAAATAGGGGTAACCGCGGGCCTCATCAATACCAACTTAACCGGCAAGCCCTTAATCCACTGTATTACTGTGACCCATTCGAAGAAGTGTATTTTTGGCAGCGAGGTATCTGGCGCGCTGAACGAAGTTAAAGGCGAGCTTGGGCTCACCGAGGGCGAAGACTATTTTGAGATACCAGACGGAGGGCTCGATGCAACCACCAACTGGGCTAAAAATTTATCAGAAGGGGCGGCCGCTGAGCGTTCGGACAATCCCGAAGAAACTAATCTGATCACGTTGGGTGAAGTGGCGCTTTATATCTTTACCTCAGGAACGACCGGCTTGCCGAAGGCGGCGGTCTTATCGAATCGCCGTTATTTAACCAGCGCCGATATGGCCGCGATGGCCGGGTTTAAGTGCACTGAAAAAGATCGTATGTATATTTGCCTGCCGCTGTACCACGGCACAGGGCTCATGGTCGGCGCGGGCGCGGCCATGGTGTCTGGTGCCAGCATGTTTATTCGTCGGAAATTTTCTGCTTCGAATTTCTTGCCAGAAGTTCGAGCGCACGGGTGCACCTTGCTGGTTTATATTGGTGAGCTCTGCCGATACCTTTCGAACACCGAGGCGCAAGCGGGTGATGATAAAAATCCACTGCGGTCTATGATGGGGAATGGTATGCGGCCGGATGTCTGGCTCGGCTTTAAAAAGCGGTTTGGCATCTCAAGAATTGCTGAGTTTTATGGCGCCTCTGAAGGCAATGTCGCGTTTGCGAACTTAATGAACCGAGACTGCACCGTTGGCATGACCTCGGCGGAGGTAGCGCTCGTTGAATATGATGTTGATAACGACGAAATCGTTCGGGACGCAGCCGGGCGCTGTGTTTTGGTCAAACCAGGCGATCCGGGTTTGCTGCTCGGTAAGATAACCGAGGACACCGTGTTCGAAGGCTATACCGACCCAGAAGCCACCGAAAAGAAAATTGTGCGTTCGGCCCTTGAAAACGACGATGCCTGGTTTAACTCGGGTGACCTGATGCGAACGGTGGATGTCGGATTTACCCTTGGATACCCCCACTACCAGTTTGTCGATCGGGTCGGCGATACCTTCCGCTGGAAGTCTGAAAATGTTTCGACCAACGAGGTCGGTGAGATCATCAACGGTTTTGATCAGATCAAGTTTTGTAATGTTTATGGGGTTGAAATCCCAGGCACGGACGGTCGCGCGGGCATGGCTGCCGTGACCTTGCAGGATGGGGTCACCGCGCTGGATGTTGAGGCATTTTCAACCTTTCTGCGCTCAGAATTACCGGGCTACGCTGTGCCGCTGTTTGTCCGAATTCAGCCCGATATTGATGTCACGGGCACGTTTAAAATGGTGAAAGGAGACTTGCGCAAGCAAGCCTATGACATTCGATCGTTTGAAGATCCTGTTTATGCTTTGTTGCCAGGCTCTGACCGTTATGCACCCTTCGACCTAGAAATGCTCGAGAAGATTGGTGCTCGGGAAGCTGGCTTCTAGGCCATAAGCCTGAAGCCGGTTTGAGTTGTAAACTTGACGCCAAAACGGCGGACAATCATGGCTTGAGCCCGGACCTGCGGCGCTTTGTTCGCGGGAGTTGACCCTTGACGAGCGGTGTTGAATTTGGACTGGCTGACGGCGGGGTTGCGCGCCGGATGCTAAAAGCAATGATGAACGAGGGGCGCGCATGACAGATTGGGCATTTCTTTCTGCAACCGACTTAGCCGCACAGATCAAGCGTGGGGCGATCAGCTCGGTTGCCTTAACTGATTACTTTATCGATCGCATTGAGCGTCTGGATGGAGATGTGAACGCGGTGGTCGTTCGTACCTTTGAGGCGGCACGGGCTGCTGCGGTCATAGCAGATGCGGCGACGGCTGCGGGTCGGTGGCTCGGGCCTTTGCATGGTGTGCCGATGACCATCAAAGAATCCTATGTGCTTGCGGACACGGTAACAACCTGGGGGCTCGAGCGTTTCCGCGATAATCTGTCAAAACACGATGGCCTTATTGTGCAGCGGTTTAAAGCGGCCGGCGCACATTTTCTGGGCAAGACCAATGTTCCGGTCGACCTGGCAGACTTTCAAAGTTACAACCCGATCTATGGCGCAACCGGTAATCCCTGGGATGTCACTCGAACGCCGGGCGGATCATCTGGTGGTAGCGCAGCGGCCCTGGCTGCTGGGTTTTCGGCTTTGGAGGCGGGGTCCGATATTGGGGGCTCGATTCGGAATCCGGCGCATTTTTGCGGGGTTTATGGGCATAAGCCAACCTATGGCGTCGTCCCGATGCAGGGTCACGAATTACTGTCAGGGTTACCTGAGGGAGACCTATCGGTGTGTGGGCCCTTGGCCCGTAGCGCGGACGATCTAAGTCTTGCCATGTCTATTATGGCGGGGCCTAGCCAACGGCTGGCCAAGGGTTGGCGGTTAGCCCTTAAACCTGCCGAGAAACAAGCCTTGTCGGAATTTAAGGTCGTGATTTGGGCAACGGATGATGTGGCACCGGTCAGTACAGCGGTCTCATCAAGGGCGCTGTTTATTGGCGCAGAGTTGGAGGCAGCCGGCGCCCAGGTGTCTTACACGGCGCGTCCGGACTTTGACCCGGCAAAAGCGCATCAAAATTATCAAACCCTATTGAACTCGGCGATGACGTCCGGGTTAGACGCCGAGGGCGTGGCGCGCATGCAACGTCGCGCCGATAACTTGACCGATCGGGATCAAGGTCGTGAAGCGGTAATGACCCGTGCCGCTGTGCTGTCGCACCGTGATTGGATTCGAGCAAACGGCCAACGTGAAAAGATTAGGGCAGCCTGGGACGATTTTTTTGACACTTGGGATATTGTTGTTTGCCCGCAAATGGCGACAACGGCTTTTGTTCATGATCATCAGCCCTTTGGGCAGCGCACTTTGGCAATCAATGGCGTTGACCAAGGGTATTTTGAACAATTGTTTTGGGCTGGGCTCGCGGTTAATGCCTATCTACCCAGCACTGTTTTCCCAGCTGGCTTAGCGGATGATGGCTTACCCATCGGACTTCAGGCTATGGGCGGCCCTTTTTGTGATTATCAAACCATTGGTTTTACGGGGCTGCTGGCCGAACGCCTCGGCGGCTTTCAAGCGCCGAGTCATTACCTTTAAACACGATTAAGAATGGGTGGGTTCGACCTTTGAGTCGATCAGGTCTCGCTCGGTTAGGAAGTTAATGAGGCTTGCACAGCTCGACTCAAAGTCATCGAGACTGTTGGTTTGGTTAAAAAAAGCGTGGTGTCGGCCCGGATAGATTGTCATAGCGACTGCCGCGCCCTGTTTCTGTAGAGCAGCGGCGTAGCCCTCAACCTTGTCAACAGGCACCAGTTGATCTTGATCGCCATGCAGAATAAGGGTGTCGGGGTGTCCCGATTCTAAATGCAGCATGGGGTCCAGTGCGCTGAGCTTGGCGAGCGCCCGTGCTGAAAATTTTTGCCGTCGGCTGTAGCCTTTGTAAGCCGACGCATCAATCGGAAAGTTCACGGCCGGGTTGAATAAAAGCAGTGACGATGGTTTGAAGCCATCGGCTGCGTGCGACCCGTTTGGGTGCCTTCCAGTCGCGATCCACGCTGCCAAATGACCGCCCGCTGATCCTCCGCCAACACTGATGCGGGCGAGATCGATACCCAGACAATCGGCGGATTGCCGAATCTTATCGATGACCGTGAACCCATCTACAACGGCCTCCTCTATAGTGCTGCTATCCCGACTTTTGATTCGATATTCGGGCAGAACAACCACCGCGCCGAGGGCGCACAGTCGCGCCGCAAAGGGCGCAAATTGCCAGGCGCTGCCGACCCGCCAAGCGCCGCCAAAAAACAAAACGATGCAGGGCCTTTTGTCGGTGTGATGCCAGTCAGGAGGTTGGTAGAGGTGGGCCAGCAGTGGTCGTCGCCCCTGGCGCGAAAGCCACGTCACGGTCTTAGATGGGGGATAGAGGTTCTGGAATCTTTTTTTAAATGGATCGGCGCGTAAGGCGCGCTGAAGTGCTCGGTAGGCGAGCAGCGCCAGTAGTAGGATCGTGATTAGTAAGAGCAGTAAGGTCATAACAGAAAAGCGAAAAGGACAATATTTATGCCGGCTCCGAGGCGAAGTTGCACGGCTTCAATCAAAAGCAATGCGCGTGAGCGTGCCGATCAATGGGGATGAACTCGGACCGGCAGCTCGGTGATGCCCCGAACAAAACTAGATCTTAATCGCGTCGGCGTGCCAACAATTTCAACGAACGCGAAGCGCTTTAGAATCTCTTCCCACACAATTCGCAACTGCATCTCCGCCAAACGGTTGCCCATGCAGCGATGGATGCCAAACCCGAAGGCAAGGTGATGTCGGGCTTGGGCACGGTCGATAATGAATTCATCTGGCCGATCGATGACCGCGTCATCTCGATTGCCGGAGATATACCACATCAGCAGTTGCTCCCCTTTTTTAATGTGCTTACCCCTAAGTTCAATATCCTGATTGGCAGTGCGCCGCATATAGGGCAATGGAGTTTGCCAGCGGATGATTTCCGAAACCATCGTGGGAATCATTGATGGATTGGCGCGAAGCTTGTCGTATTCGGCGGGGTTTTGGTTTAACGCCAGCACGCCGCCGCTGATGGAGTTACGGGTCGTGTCATTGCCGCCAACGATAAGTAGTATGAGATTGCCGAGGAATTCGAGTGGCGCCATGTTTTTGGTATTTTCGCCATGAGCAAGCATTGATATTAGATCAGATCCTGGTTCACTTTGGGCCGCGCGCTCATTCCACAAACGCGTAAAGTACGTCAGGCACTCGAACAGCTCGTCGCGTCGTTGCTCGATGCTGTCAACAATGCCGGTGCCAGGTGGGGCGGTGGCAACATCCGACCAGCGGGTAAGTTTGCGACGATCCTCGAAGGGGAAGTCGAACAAGGTCGCCAGCATTTGGGTCGTGAGTTCGATCGAAACCCGGTCAACCCAATCGAAGGTTTCGCCGACGGGAAGATTGTCCAGAATCTCACCTGCTCTGGTCCGAATGGTGCTCTCAAGCTTGGCTAGATTTGGGGGCGCGACCACGCCGCTGACCGTTGCCCGCTGCAAATCATGTTTGGGTGGATCCATGGCTATAAAATTCGAAAAATTCAGCTGACTTGGGTCGACCGGCGCATCAATTTGGGGACCAATGGCAATGCCATGCGCGGAGGAAAATAGCTGATGATTCTTGTCAACAAACATAATGTCTTCAAACTTCGTGATCGACCAATAGCGCCCAAAACCGGGTAGCTCGTTCAAGTGAACGGGATCCTCTTTGCGCAGCCGGTCAAAGTGTGCGAATTGAATATCTTCTTGAAACAGGCGTCCGTCGATCATATTGATTTCCTCGATCGGCACGCTGTAAGGGTCGCGTATGATGGGCGGCGGATTGCTGGATAGAAACGGGCTCATTAAAGGCTGTGGCTGCTCGGTTTTGACGGATTGCGACGTGTCGGACATGGTGCTGCGCCTTATTAGCGTTTGGATTGAGGTGACTCACAAAACGTTAGCAGAAAAGCAGATAGACCCCAACGATGAATTGAGCGCCGTGATGCCTGGCTATCACCTTGTTGGAATACACTGAAATTCAAGTTTGCAGAGGATAGACTGCCGGCTTTTCGATTAGGATGGCGCCATGTTTGAAGACTTGGATATCGATTTAGGCGGTCAGTGGATTCGAGGCAAGCTTTGGGGTCCCGCGACGGGTCTGCCCACCATTGCACTGCATGGTTATCTTGATAACGCCAATAGTTTTGATGCGCTCGCGCCGCGCTTGCCTAACCATCGGATTTTTGCGATGGACTTTGCTGGGCATGGAGCCTCCGATCATCGCAGGCCCCACGAACTGTATTCAGGGCTGCTGGATATTCGAGATGTTCTGGCGGTTGCAGATCACTTTGGCTGGTCCCGCTTTCATTTAATAGGACACTCAATGGGCGCGGAAATTGGGTCTCAGATCGCGGGCCTCTTTCCGGATCGAGTCGCATCGTTGGTCTGCATTGATGGGTTTTGCAGCACCAATGTCGTGCCCGTTACGCTCGAGCACTTGGCTTCGTCGGTCTCCGCATCGTTTAAGCAGGGCGCGCGGTTGAAAGTGTTTCCAAACCTTGCCGCGATGAGCGCTCGACTGTCGGACGCAACGGGACAAAGCGCGGCGTCTGCCGAGGCGATTGTTGCGCGAGGGCACGCTGTGGTAGATGAGGGTTACACCTGGCGCACGGATCCAAGAATCAAAGGCTCGGGTCCCCTGGAGTTAACTGGTGAGCAGTTACAGCAATTGATTCAGCAGATCACGGCGGAGACCTTGATGATTGTGGCGGACCTGTCGAATGATTGGCTGCAGCGATCGCTCGATGTTGTCATGGCGACCGAGCAGTCGCTCCTGACTGTTATTCATGTGCCCGGTCATCATCACCTGCATATGCAGGCCGAATCCGCATCTATCGCGGCATTGATCGAGCGCTTTGCTGCGGGCGAGGCGCTCGAGTCACAGGCGCTATCCCCGAATCGTTACCGGCAACTCACGGATGCCGTGAACAAAACTGGAGGTTAACAGTAGAGGGTCACCGGTCACTTCGATCTTAGAGAACCGTTTATTGATTTCTTCCCACATGACATTGAGTTGCATTTCGGCCAGTCGGTTACCAACGCAGCGATGGATACCATACCCAAAAGCGGTGTGGTTCCTAGGGTTGGGGCGGTCGATGATAAACTCATCTGCGCGATCAATGTAGGACTCGTCCCGATTACCGGAGATGTACCACATCGCCAGACGGTCCCCCTTTTTGATGTGCTTGCCCCCTAATTCAGTATCGGCCAAAGCGGTGCGCGCCATATGAGCGAGCGGCGTCTGCCAGCGGATAATCTCTGGCACCATCTTCGGTATGAGACCCGGGTTCTGAAGCAATTTTTCGTATTGATCCGGGTAACGGTTAAGTGCCAAGACGCCGCCGGAAATCGAATTACGAGTGGTATCGTTGCCGCCGACAATCAGCAAAATAATATTACCCAAAAGTTCCTGAGGCGACATGTCTTTGGTGGACTCGTCGTGGGCTAGCATGGAGATCAAGTCGAACTTTGGCGGTTCTTTCTTTCGCGCTTCATAATATTCGGTGAAGTAGGCAAGGCAAGCGAATAGTTCTTGGAAACCTTGCTCCGGGGTTTCAAAGAATTCCGGATCTCCGAGGTTTTGAACCGTGTCAGACCAATGCACCAGTTTCAGGCGATCTTCCTGGGGCACATCGAACAACGTGGCGAGCATCTGTCCGGTCAGTTCAACGGAGACATGCTTGACCCAGTTGAACTCTTCGTTGATGGGGAGATCGTCCAGAATTTGCCCCGCCCGCTGTCGAATTAGAGGTTCGAGTTCGGCGAGATTTCTCGGGATGAACATGGGGGTCACAACCTTTCGTTGCTTATCATGTTTAGGGGGGTCTTCTTGAATGAACATGGGTAAGGCGAAGGCGTCATCATCGTCTCTGGCGATACCGCCCAAGGTGATGCCGCCAAGACGCTGCTGTGACGAAAACAGCTCGTGGTGCTTATCAACCGTCATGATGTCGTCATAGCGCGTCACTGACCAATAAGGGCCAACGAGACTGTGCTCGTGGTAGTGCACTGGGTCCTCTTTGCGAAGTCGCGCAAAATGATCCCACAAGGTGTCGCTGGCAAAGAGTGCTGGGTGGGATGGATCCAGTCTGTCCAGGGGGATGTCGGCTGCGGGGTAGTGCGGGTCGATTGCCCAGGCTGCTTGAAGGGCCTTATTGGAAACCGTGAGATCACCCCCTCGCAACCGCTCGGATAACGCATTTCTGGTCTGATCGTCTTGATCTAGATATTGATTGTTCATGTGAGTTGCTCGCTCGATTTAAAGAGTGGGTTTGACCTCTAAGCGCCGTGGGCGGCTCTTCGCTGTTATGACGCCCGCGAACCCTCATTAGAGGGCGCTGAGAGCTGCCTGTCAACGAAGCGGATCCGCTGGCATCCTTGGTTATATCGTTAACAGGCAGGGGTCTGCACGGGCTAGATATTGGGCCGGCGTTCGCTTTTGACTTGAGGCGGTTGAAGGGGCTGCCGTCATCTTGATCGGGCATTTATTCGCCTCGCCCAGCACGCAACGGGCGTTATAAATATTGGCAGCAAACATAGCAAAGGCCTTAGCGATTTGGATTCAACCCGCTGGCCGGGTTGCCATGGTCGGCCGAACGATATCGTTTGCAGTGGCAGCCGCAAATGGGATACTAGGTCACGTTCGTCGATTTTAGCGAACGGTTATGAACCAAACCCTGGAGGATTAAACCGTGTCCATTGAAGCTTTTCGGACGGAAACGCGTGCTTGGATCGAAGCAAATTGCCCGCAAGGTGCGCGCGGGTCTGGTCAGATTCCTTTCGGGAGTAGCAAGGTTGCGTTAACTGACGACGTTGCCGCTTGGTTGCAAGCGATGGTGTCGCGAGGTTGGACCGTCCCGACCTGGCCGAAGGAATATGGCGGTGCTGGCCTTGAACGCGCTGAATACGAGGTGCTGATTGGTGAGTTAAAGCGCGCCGGCGCTCGCACGCCGCTTACGGGTCGGGGCGTCAATTATATCGGGCCGACTATTTTAGAATTTGGGACGGATGCGCAAAAAGCAAAATGGTTGCCGATCTGTGCGCGAGGAGAAGGGGCCTGGGCCATGGGCTATTCCGAGCCGGGTGCGGGGTCTGATCTTGCAAGTTTAAATACGCGCGCGGTGAAAGAAGGGGATCATTACCGGATCAACGGCTCAAAAATGTGGACCAGTGACGCGACCCTTTGTGATTATATTTTTGTTCTGGTGCGCACTTCGCCCGAAAAGCCGAAACACGAAGGCATCAGCTTAATGCTCGTGGACATGCGTCAACCCGGGGTTACAGTCTCACCCATTCAATTAATTTCCGGCGCCTCGCCATTTTGTGAAACCCATTTTTCGGATGCGGTGGTGCCGCTCGATGATGTCATTGGCGGCCTCGACCGAGGCTGGACGGTGGGTAAGCGATTATTGCAATTTGAGCGCTCAACTCATGCTGGCATTAATATTTCGGGTTCCCAGGGCGGGCGATCAGAAAAGAGTCAGATGCCTGCATTGGTTGCGCGCTATGTCTCGAGCCAGGCGGGCCAGTTATCGGACCCCGCGCTGAGGCGTTGGCTATCAGAATTTGAAATGAACTCCCACGCGCAACAGATCACGCAACGTCGGGCGATTGAGGAGCTCAGTTCCCGGGCGCCGGGCTTTACTTCCTCTGCCGTAAAACTCACGAATGCTCTTAACATACAAGATGGGGATGAGCTGCTGGTTGCTGCGATGGGGTCGCAAGGCTTGCG
>JABGTE010000036.1 GCA_018647445.1 Gammaproteobacteria bacterium | reverse complement strand
CTCGATGAGATGACAAGTCGTTTGGACTTGGATGAGCCTCTGATTGAAATGAAAACCATCGTCCTGAGCGATGAGGATGTTGAGGCTGAGATCTTTGAAGACACAGATCTCGATGAGGTTGCAACCACCGTTGACACCATTAGAGAAAATATTCGACGCGTAATGGCCCCGCCGGTTCTGGACGATGACGACGACGATTCAGAAGACAATGATGCCGATGACGAAACAGTCAGCGAAGACGAAACTGGGGTTGCGAAGGATGCCCTGCTCATCGATGACCGTTCCTCTGACGATGACGACGATGACGACGATGACGACGATGACGATGACGATGACGATGACGATGAAGACGACGATCACGAGAATTTAGCCAATGCTGGTTCCTCGGACGCATCGGAAAATGGTCAGCAGTCCTCCGTTGAAGCGCCGGGAAGCGCAACTGCATCAGAGGGAAATACGAACGCAGATATCCTGAAAGCGGCATTTTCGGAGGATGTTGATGACGACAATATGCCGCATTAAGACCATCACACAGGCGCTGCCGAGATGACTGAAAAACTGCAAAAAGTGTTGGCAAACGTGGGTTTTGGCAGTCGCCGAACGATGGAGGGTTGGATTGAGGCTGGCCGGGTGATGGTGAACGGTCAGGTCGCGACGATCGGTGATCGTGTTGGGATCGAAGATAAGATTGTTGTCGATGGTAAAGCGATTATGCAGGTCTCGCAGAAACATCGGCATTTGCTCTACAACAAGCCGACGGGCCAAATCTGCACTCGGGATGATCCGGAAGGGCGTCCGACGGTTTTCAATCGGTTGCCAAAATTGAATAACCAACGTTGGATTTCTGTGGGTCGGCTCGATTTTAATACCAGTGGGCTTCTGCTGCTAACGACCGATGGTGAGTTGGCCAATAGGCTAATGCACCCTCGTAATAATATTGATCGTGAGTATGCGGCTCGGGTGTTGGGTGATGTGAGCGATGAGCAGTTACAGGCCTTGACCGATGGCGTCTTGTTGGAAGATGGCGTTGCGAAATTCTCTGACATCCGAAAGGGTCGGGATGAGTCCGGGGCAAATCAGTGGTATTACGTGGCATTGACCGAGGGGCGCAACCGGGAAGTTCGGCGATTGTTCGAATCCCAAGGGCTGACGGTAAGTCGGCTCAAACGTGTTCGGTTTGGCAGTTTCTTTATTCCTGCCGCGGTAAAGTCGGGTCGCTACAGTGAGATTCTTGGTAAAGATGAGCAGGATCTTTATGTGCTGGGTGGGCTAACGCCCCCGCCAATGACGCAGCCGCGCAAAGGTCGCTCTAATCGTTAGCGCGGCGCTCGAGCGGGTGATGATGGCCGTCACTTTGAAAGCGATGTCCGCGCGGTGCATTCGAGTTAGGGCTTAGCAGGTAGGCGTAAAGTGTAACGAGATCCTCCGGCGGTTTGACGGTCTCTGGGTCTTCAGAGGGAAAGGCCGCTTGGCGCATTTTTGTTCGGGTAGCGCCAGGGTTTACCACGCTCACACGAATATCCGAAGTGTTCTCGAGTTCTTCACTGAGCAAAGTCGCAACGCCTTCCAGGGCATATTTCGAGGCAGCATAGGCTCCCCAGTAGGCTCTTGGCGAGTGGCCAACACTCGAACTCGTAAAAATTAGTGCGCTGTCGCTTGATTGCTGGAGCAAAGGGAGAAGGGCTTGAGTCATTGCAACTGGAGCCTCGAAGTTCGTGCGGAATACCTGAGCCCAGGTGGTCATTTTGTAATGTTCGAATGGGACACGGTCACCGAGAATCGCAGCATTATGAATGAGGCCGTGCAAGGCGCCATAGCGTTCGCTAATGACTTGCTTGAGGGCGTCAAGTCGCTCGGGATCTTCGTGACTCAGATCGAACGGCACGATCCCGGGTTCGGGATAATGGTTAGCTTTGATTTCATCAAACAAGGTTTCAAGCGCTGCAACGTCGCGGCCCAATAAAAGGGTCGTTGCGCCAAGCTGCGCGAGTCCCAACGCCAAGCTTCGCCCAATGCCAGAGGTGGCGCCAGTAATCAGAATGACGCGGCCAGCAAGGCTATTGTGTTCAGCCTTAAAGTGCATTGGGTTCATAACGCGCGTGCATCAGATAGTTAACATCCGTGTTCTCGCCCAAACCATAATGCTGTGTTATGGGGTTATAGCTCATGCCCTTAAGGTCCCGCAGATCAAACTGGTGGGCTCGAAGACTGCTGGCGAGCTCTGAGGGACGAATGAATTTTTGATAGTCGTGGGTGCCCCTTGGTAATAGTTGCAGGAGGTATTCGGCGCCGATGATCGCAAACAGATAAGACTTCGGATTGCGATTGATGGTTGAGAGAAATAGATCGCCCCCAGGCTTTAAAAGCTTCGCGCAGGCGTTGATGATGGATCCAGGATCGGGTACGTGCTCCAACATTTCAAGGCAGGTCACAACGTCGAAGGTGCCAGCGTGCTGCTCAGCATAATCTTCTGCGGTGGACTGAAGATACTCGATCTCGAGATTGGACTCGTGTTGGTGGAGCTTGGCAACCTGTAACGGCAAAGTGCCCATATCGATGCCCGTGACAGAGGCCTCTGCCTGTGCCAAAGCCTCTGTCAATAATCCACCGCCGCAGCCGATGTCGAGTACGCGTTTGCCAGCGAGTTCGGCGCGTTCAGCGATGTAGCTCATACGAAGTGGATTGATGGCATGCAAGGGTTTGAATTCGCTAGAGGGATCCCACCAGCGGCGCGCCATGTCCTCGAACTTCTGGATTTCGATCGGATCAACGTTCTCTGAGGTGGTCATGACATCCCTTGGATTTTGGCCTGCCAGCGCGCAACTTCTGCGGTGAGCGCGGTGACATCTGACGAGTTGTGTTGTCGTTCTGCATACAACAATCGGCCTGCAACCCAGGTATGCGTAACATCTTGTCCGGTTGCGGTGTAGGCCAACTGAGAAATCGGATGATACACCGGCTGATGTCGAATGTCGCTCAGATCGACGGCAATCATATCGGCGGCCTTCCCAGGTTCTAGGCTGCCAACCAGATCCGCTAAGCCCAAAAATTCGGCGCCACCGATGGTTGCCATTTCCAGCGCGCTGAAGGCGTCCAAGGCGGTTGGATCGCCGCTGGTGACTTTGGCGAGCATTGCCGCCGCACGAAGCTCTTGAAACATATCTAGATCGTTATTGCTGGCCGCGCCATCCGTGCCGAGCCCAACGACGATGCCGTGTTTGAGTAGGGTGTGAGTCGGACAGATGCCGCTGGCGAGCTTTAGGTTGGATTCCGGGCAGTGGGCTATGCGGACCTTTTCAGCGGCCAGCTGATCGATCTCGCGCTCTGTGAGGTCGGTCATATGCACAGCTTGAAGGCGTGAATTGATCAGCCCTAATGCCTGGAGTCTGGCTATAGGACGGTTGCCGCTTTCGGCTTGATGAAGGGTGATTTCCTCTTTTGATTCATGCAGGTGGAGATGGACCATTAGATCGAGATCGCTGCTATACCGAAGGATCTGCTCAAAGCCAGCATCTGACACAGAGTAGGGGGCGTGCGGCGCAAAACCAATTGTTAAGTTCGGTCGCCCCCCGGCCCATTCGAAAAAATTAAGGCTTTTATCGAGATGATGTTGTTCGGAATCTGCCCAAGCATTTGGGAAGTTCAAGATCGGTGTTGTGATTTGACTGCGTACACCAACCTTTGCAAAGCCTTCGACTGTTGATTCAGGGAAAAAATAACTATCAGCCGCGCAGGTTGTACCCGACTGAACCATTTCGGTTGCTGCGAGCCAAGCGCCAGCTTCGACAAACTCTGGGCTCACTACCCTGGCTTCTACCGGCCAAATATAGTCATTGAGCCAAGTCATGAGTTTGTAGTCATCGGCATAGCCGCGTAACAACGACATGGCTGCGTGACCATGACAGTTAACGAGCCCTGGCATGAGAACTTTGCCAGGCAGCGGCAAACAGGTGGCTAGGGGATAGTGTTGGCCCGCCGTATCACGGGGCAGAATGTCAATGATTTGGCCGCCTTGGTGGATCAAATCATGATCCGTCAGAAGTGTCTCGCTCGGTCGGATGGGCAGTAGCCAATGGGGTTGTAGGCGCTCAAGATTGGCCATACTGTCGAGTCCTTTTCCATGCCGGGTGAGGGGTTTTAGTTTAACGCTTACGGCGTTAATTAAAAACCATTAAATACAATGACTTGCGTCGGTTGGTTCGGTTTGAGCTCGGTAGGTTTTTACGGCTTATTGTGCTAGAATTTGGGGCAGTAGCAGAAGCAATTTAAGGTCTGTTTGGGGTTGTGTGATGGCGGAAGCCGAGTTGGGTTCGCGTTAGAATATTAGCGTTAAAATGATATAAAGTAGAGGTCCTGGTTTCAAAGGCGATGTGAAGCTTTAAAGCCAAAAGCGAAGAGCCAAACCAAGAGCCAAACCAAGAGCCAAACCAAGAGCCAAACCAAGAGCCAAACCAAGAGCCAAACCAAGAGCCAAACCAAGAACCAAACCAAGAACCAAACCAAGGCCTAAATAAAAAGCTAAACAAGTAACCAAGTCAAAAGCCGAGTTTGAAAGCTAGAACTGATAAGCCAGAATTGATAACCCAGAACGTAAAAGTCAGAGATCTAAAATCGCATCTGTAGACGTTGGATTAAAAAATAACAGTGTCAAGCCGGTGTGGCGCGTGAGCAATGCGTCGGAAAAAAATGCGTCAGAAAAGAAAGGTGTGCTGAAAGTTAGGCGCGCTGGTAAATAGGTCGAATGCCGTCTTCAAGGCAGGCTTTCGGAACAATTTTTAATAGAAGATAGCGTAACCATGACCGATTTCGAACACGACGATATCCGAACCATTAACATCGAAGATGAAATGCGACAATCCTATGTGGATTACGCGATGAGTGTCATCGTCGGGCGCGCGTTACCGGATGTACGGGATGGCTTAAAGCCAGTGCATCGCCGCGTGTTGTTTGCGATGAGTGAGCAAAATAATGCTTACAACCGGCCCTATATGAAATCGGCCCGGATCGTCGGGGACGTCATTGGTAAATATCACCCACATGGTGACACAGCGTCGTACTATACGATTGTCCGGATGGCTCAGAACTGGCAGCTGCGATACCCTTTGGTTGATGGGCAGGGGAATTTTGGATCGCTTGATGGTGATATGGCCGCAGCGATGCGCTACACCGAAGTGCGGATGGCGAAAATCGCTCACGAGTTAATGGCCGATCTAGATAAGGAAACCGTTAATTTTGTCGAGAATTACGACGGCACCTTGCAGATGCCAGAAGTGCTGCCCGCGCGATTCCCTAATTTGCTGGTCAACGGCTCAAGCGGTATTGCGGTTGGCTTTGCGACAAATATCCCACCCCATAATTTGGTTGAAGTCATCAACGGCACAATTGCCTTGATCGATGATTCAACACTAGAAGTTGATGGTTTGATGGAGCACATCCAGGGCCCGGATTTCCCAACTGCTGCGATTATTAACGGTCGAGCTGGTATTGTTCAGGCTTATCGAACGGGACATGGCCGGGTTCAAATGCGGGCTCGATGCGAAATTATCCTCGATGAAAAGACCGGCAAATCGACCATCATCGTTCACGAAATTCCGTATCAGGTGAACCGTTCGAAATTAATTGAAAAAATTGCGGAGCTTCACAAAGAGAAAAAAGTTGAAGGCATCACAGACCTTCGGGATGAGTCTGCAAAAGAAACGCGTTTGGTGATCGAGCTCAGGCGAGATGTCGTGCCGGAAGTTGTTCTGAATAATCTCTACGCTCAGACGCAACTGCAAAGTGTCTTTGGCATCAATCTAGTTGCCTTGGTAGATAATCAGCCCAGAGTGCTGAACCTCAAGCAAGTATTAGAGTATTTTATCGTTCACCGGCGGGAAGTTGTCACGCGACGAACTGTGTATTTGTTGCGTCGCGCTCGGGCTCGAGGCCACGTGTTGGAAGGCCTTGCGGTGGCGCTCTCCAATATCGACCCGATGATCGAATTAATTAAAACCAGCGCGGACGCGCAAGAAGCGCGGGAGAAATTGCTGGCCAGGTCTTGGGGGTCCGAAACCGTCACCCAGATGCTTGAGCGTGCAGGTCCGGATGCTGCCAAGCCTGATAACTTAGAGCCGCAATATGGTTTAAAAGAAGATGGCCTATACTTTTTGTCACCCGAGCAGGCCCAGGCTATTTTGGAGATGCGGCTGAATCGGTTAACGGGTCTCGAGCAAGAGAAGTTGCTTGAAGAATATCGGGAAATTATCGACAACATCGCCGATCTGATGGAGATCTTGATGCTGCCCGAGCGCTTGATGGGGTTGATCAAAGACGAGCTGATTCAAATTAGAGATGAATACGGCGACGAGCGTCGTTCTGAGATTGTGGCGTCTCAAGAAGACCTCACAATGGAGGATCTGATCACGCCACAAGAGATGGTCGTGACCTTATCAAACGGCGGCTATGCTAAGACCCAACCGTTGTCTGACTATCAAGCGCAGCGACGCGGTGGGCGTGGCCGTTCGGCCAGTGCAGTGAAAGAAGAAGACTTTATTGAGAAGCTGTTGGTGACAAACAGTCATGACACGCTGCTGTGTTTTAGTGATCGCGGGAAAGTGTATTGGCTCCGAACGTTCCAAATTCCAATTGCCAGTCGCGCGGCTAGAGGTCGTCCAGTCGTTAATATTTTGCCGCTCGGCGAGGGTGAGCGCATTACCGCGATGTTGCCCATTGAAGGCTATGGCGAGGATCAGTTTATTTTTATGGCAACGGCGAATGGCACCGTTAAAAAAACGCCGCTAATGGATTTTGCAAGACCTAGAAGCTCCGGTTTGATTGCGATCGAACTTGAAGACGACAATACCTTGATCGGGGCCTCGGTAACGGATGGCGCATCAGATGTGATGTTGTTTAGTTCTGGTGGCCGGGCTATTCGGTTTAAAGAACAAGACGTACGCGCGATGGGCCGAAGTGCGCGTGGGGTTCGCGGGATCAAACTTCGAGCGAGTGAGGCCGTGATATCCCTCATTATTCCTAATGCTGAGGGTACGTTGTTGCTGGCCAGTGAAAAAGGGTACGGTAAGCGAACGCCGGTTGAAGAGTTTTCGGTCATCGGCCGCGGCGGCCAGGGTGTGATTTCAATGAAGCTATCAGAGCGAAATGGGAGTTTGGTTGGGGTCGCCCAAGTCGGCTCAGGCTTTGAAGTCCTGCTTATCAGCGATCAGGGTACGATGGTGCGTACCCGGGTGGATGAGGTTTCAACGCTCGGTCGTAATACGCAAGGCGTTCGGTTGATTAACTTGAGTGAGGGTGAGTCGCTCGTGGGTTTGGCCTCTTTTGATGAGCCTGAGTTAGATGAGCTAGAGGGTGATGCCGAAGAAGGCGCTGAAGATGGCGCAACGGTTGCCTCTGATGAACTGGACCTAAGTGCAGCGCCTGGCAGTCTTTCGCAATCCGCGCCCGATGTGCTCGAGGGTCCCGACAGTGACTGATGCAATCGATCAAGTGCAGGCGCTCCAGGCGCTGAGGCTTGAAATTGATGGATTGGATCAAGAACTGCTTACGCTGCTGAATCGCCGTGCCGAATGCGCACTCGAGGTAGCGGCTGTGAAAGAGCAGTCTGCCGATGATGAACCCGCGGTCTTCTACCGGCCTGAGCGTGAGGCTCAGGTCTTGCGCAGCTTAGTTAATAAGAATTTAGGGCCCTTGAGTCACGAGAAGGTTGCGCTGATTTTTCGTCAGGTCATGTCCGCGTGCCTTGCGCTGGAAGAACCGATGCAGGTGGCTTTTCTCGGGCCGGAAGGCACTTTTACCCAACAAGCAACGCTGAAACATTTTGGCGACGCGGTAATCGGCCGGCCTTTTGTCACAGTTGATGAAGTGTTTCGAGAAGTGGCTGCCGAAAATTGTCATTACGGCGTGGTGCCGGTTGAAAACTCAACCGAAGGCGTGGTCAACCATACACTCGATAATTTTTTAACGTCGTCGCTTCGCATTTGTGGTGAGTGTGAGCTAAAAGTGCACCATCATTTCATGGCGTTAACGAATGGTGCGCCAATTGAAAAAATTTACGCGCATCAGCAAACGTTCGGTCAGTGTCGTCGTTGGCTGGATGTGCATTATCCTAATGCCGTTCGAATTGATGCGTTGAGTAATGCGCAAGCAGCCAAACTTGCATTGAGTGACCCGGGCGCTGGCGCCATCGCGTCGGAAGTGGCTGCAGACCTTTACGGTTTAACCATATTGTCCCGAAAGATAGAAGATTTATCAGATAATACGACCCGGTTTTTGGTCGTTGGCCGGGAACCGGTCGGGCCAAGTGGCGCTGATAAAACCTCGATTATAGTGTCAACGCAAAACCGCCCAGGGGCTCTGTTTTCGCTGCTTGAGCCGTTTCATCGCCACGGTATTTCCTTAACCTCCATCGAAACCCGGCCGTCTAAGCAAGGGATGTGGTCGTATGTTTTTTTTATCGACTTTGATGGGCACAGTACGGATCCCAGTATTCGGGCTGTGCTGGATGAGGTTTCCAAGGATGCGTTGGAAGTGAAATTACTGGGGAGCTATCCCCGCGCTTTAAGGTTATAGCTATGGATTTTTTTAAGTCAGCCAATACCGGGGTTTTGAACCTCGCCCCATATCAACCCGGCAAGCCGGTGGAAGAGCTAGAGCGAGAGTTGGGTCTGACCCAGATCGTAAAACTGGCCAGTAATGAAAACCCGCTGGGACCAACACCGCAGCTGCAAGTCCATTTAGGCGAGATGCTTAGGGATTGTGCGCGCTATCCAGACGGGAGTGCTTTTCAGTTGAAGCAGAAGCTGTCTGAGCAATTGGGCGTTGCAACGGACTGCTTGACAGTCGGCAATGGCTCAAACGATGTTCTGGAGTTGTTAGCTCGAGTATTTTTAAAGCCGGGTCACAATGCCGTGGTGTCTCAACACGCTTTCGTCGTTTATGGGTTGGTCACGCAAAGCTTAGGGGCAACCTTAAAAGAAGTGCCCTGTGTGGATTATCAGCAGGATTTAGACGCAACGCTTGCAATGATCGATGATCAGACGCGGATCGTTTTTATTGCTAATCCTAATAATCCGACAGGGACCTGGGTTCGTCGAGCTGCGCTAGAGAGCTTCTTAAAGGCCGTGCCGACAACAACCCTCGTGGTTTTGGATGAGGCGTATGTGGAATACGTCGATGATCCGGAGTACCCCAATGGTCTGGCGTTGCTGGATCAATATTCGAATTTGGTCGTCACGCGGACTTTTTCTAAGGCCTATGGGCTCGCAGCGCTAAGGCTTGGATATGCCGTCAGTCATCCGGATGTGGCCGATCTTATGAATCGAATTCGGCAACCCTTTAATGTGAACAGCATGGCGCTCGCCGCTGGTTTAATCGCATTAGATGACCCGAGGCATGTGGCGCAGGGTGTCGCGGTCAACCGGCAAGGCTTGCAAGACCTCAACGCGGGGCTTGCAGATCTGGCTCTTGCGGTTATTCCGTCGGTCGGTAACTTTGTGTGTTTTGATCTAGGGCAGGACGCGTTGCCAATCTATCAGGCTTTATTGATGCGAGGCGTGATTGTAAGGCCGATTGGTGTGTACGGCTTGCCGCAGCATTTGCGGGTCTCAGTGGGGACCCCTGAGGAGAATCGCGTTTTCCTCGAGGTCTTGGGTCGAGTTTTGGCCTCGTAATGAAATGCCTTGGACTTATTGGGCTTGGGATGATTGGTGGTTCGATCGCGGCCGGTCTCAAACGTGTCTCGCCTCAAACGCGCATTGTAGCCCTGGATGTCTCTGAAGATGCTTTGAGATATGGGCTAAGCGAAGGACTGATCGATGATATCGCGCCAACGATCAATGACCTGATGCGGATGTCGGACGTGATTTGTTTGTGCGTGCCGATAAAGCAGTTGCCCACCTTAATGCCGGCCCTGAGCGCTTTCTCTGGCGTGGTTACAGATGTTGGAAGTGTTAAAGGTCCCATCGTTCGGCTGGCTGAAGGGTTATGGGGTCAGTTGCCGGCTAATTGGATTCCAGCACACCCCATCGCAGGCTCGGAGCAACACTCAGTCCGGGCCGCCCGGGATGATTTGTTTGAAGCGCATAAAGTGATTTTAACGCCTGGGAATGATGTCCAGGGAAGTGCTGTCGAGCTTGTCAGCAATCTGTGGCAGTCCTTGGGCGCAGAAGTCGTTGTGATGAGTGTTGCGCATCATGATGATATTTTGGCCCAAACCAGTCATCTGCCGCACCTGCTCGCCTATACCTTGGTTGATGTGCTGGCGGGATTTGGGGACGAGCGTGAAGTGTTTGAATATGCGGCTGGTGGGTTTCGAGATTTTTCACGAATTGCGGCCAGTGACCCGGTGATGTGGCACGATATATTTTTAACCAATAAAGGGCCGTTGTTAGATCGACTTCGAACGGTTATAGAGGCGCTTGAAGTTACCGCGACGCTCATTGAAGAAGAATCCTCTGAGGCCTTACTCGAGCGCTTATCTAGAGCCAAGAGCGCGCGCGACTACTTTGCTGACTTGCAGGTTCAATCCGCCAAAAAGGGGGCATAAGAGGGGCGGCTGTTTTGAGGCCCGCAACGTGACCGTTAGAATAATGGGCAGGCGGTAAATGGTCTTCAACAGCGCCAGGCTCACTAAAAGCTAAAAGATAAAAAATAAAGGATAAAAAGCAGAAATTAGAAAGCAAAAAGCAAAAAGCAAAAAGCAAAAAGCATTAAGCGGTAAGCGGTAAGCGGTAAGCGGTAAGCATTAAGCATTAAGCAAAAAGCCTTAAGCAGAACGCAAAAGGTAGAAGGTAAAACGTAGGCATTAGGAAGTAGGAAGTAGGAAGTAGGAAGTAGGAAGTAGGAAGTAGGAAGTGGGAAGTGGGAAGTAAAGCGTTAAGGTAAGCGCTGTCGGCAAAAGATAAGCGGT
>JABGTE010000155.1 GCA_018647445.1 Gammaproteobacteria bacterium | reverse complement strand
CTTTCTACTCTTGCCTTTCTACTCTTGTTTCTCTTACTTCCCAGATACCCTTTGCGCCATTTCTATTGCGTTTTCCGACTTTTTCGCTTTCTCGCTTTCTCGCTTTCTCGCTTTCCAGCAATATCAGTTGCTCGCTCGGGATAGCTGACACGTTAAACCTGTAATGTCTTACCGACGCCGCCTGCGTTTAAGCCTCTTTGAAGGCTGGCTGGACGCCGTTTTTCACCTGCTTTGACCAACTCTTACCGCGAACGCCTAGGGAAAACGCCTTTGCGCAAAAAGACAACCCGCACAACGCCCATTGCCTTCGCCATTTATTTGAGGCGCTCATCATTAAACCATCAGCCTACCGACTCCAAAATTCTTTCTCAGCGCCGTTTTCGATGTGCAATATGAATGGCATGACCAGAAACTGCAAGCGCCGCTTCATGTAATCCTTCAGAGAGTGTCGGGTGGGCAAACATGGTGAGTCCAAGATCTTCCGCTGACGCCCCAAATTCCATTGCAATGACGGCTTCTGCGATCAACTCTGAACAATGCGCACCGATCATGTGAACACCCAACACCCGATCAGTTGCGGCATCTGCGATCACTTTAATCAGCCCCGCCGTCTCATTACTGGCCATAGCGCGCCCGCTAGCAGCCAATGGAAACACGCCAACCTTGACCGCCGTTTTCGCCGCGCTGAGCTCGGCTTCGGTCGCGCCAACCCAGGCAATTTCGGGATGGGTGTAAATCACCCAAGGCACTGTTTCGTAATTGACTTGCGGTTTGCCGCCTGCAATCCGCTCGGCAACCATAACCCCCTCTTCCATGCCCTTGTGCGCGAGCATTGCACCACGTACGGCATCGCCGACAGCGTAGACACCCGCACAGCTCGTTTCACAAAACTCATTCACCTGGATCAAGCCTCGATCATCAACGTCAACGCCGACATCCGGAGCAATCAGACCTTTCGTTTCTGCCCGCCGGCCGACCGCGACGATCAAGCGATCAACGGTTAGTTTCTGGGTCCCATCCCCATCTTCATAGGTGACCTCAACACTAGATTTCTTGATTTTACTCCCGGTAACTTTCGCGCCCAGTCGAATATCCAGGCCCTGTTTTTTAAAAAGTTTCAAGGCTTCCTTGGAGACTTGTTCGTCGGCCGTTGGCAAAAAAGAAGGCATCGCTTCAAGCAGAACCACTTTGGCGCCTAGTCGGCCCCAAACACTACCAAGCTCCAACCCAATCACACCCGCACCGATCACACCCAAGGTTTTCGGCACGGCATCAAACGTGAGGGCACCGGTGGAATCGACAATCATCTTGTCGTCCCGCGCGCAAGCCGGGATATCGACCGGATTGGACCCGGGCGCCAAAATAATATGCTCAGCCGCAATCATGCTCGCCCGACCGGCGACATCCGTTACCTGCAACCTTTTACCAGCCTGCAGACTCGCGGTACCCGAAACCACTTCGACGCCGTTGGATTTTAATAATCCAGCCACGCCCTTGGTTAAGTTTTGAACGATCGTATCTTTGTGTCGCTGCATTTGCGCCACGTCCAACGCAAGCCCCTCGGTCATGATGCCCAAAGACTCGAATTCAGACTGCGCCTGACTAAACTTGTGAGATGTATCCAACAACGCCTTGGAAGGAATGCACCCAACATTTAAGCAGGTTCCACCCAACACAGCCTGGCCGCTAGCGTCCACCCAGCGATCGATGCAAACGGTCTTCAAGCCCAACTGCGCCGCGCGGATAGCGGCGTGATACCCCGCAGGTCCTGCGCCAACAACCGCCACATCAAATTCTTTACTCATCGTTCTTCCTTTAAATATCTAACAGGATTCTTGCGGGTTCTTCGAGAAAATCCTTGACGGTAACTAAAAATCGAACCGCCTCTTGACCATCAATCAATCGGTGGTCATAAGACAACGCCAAATACATCATCGGGCGAATCACGACGACACCATCAATCGCCATCGGCCGGTCCTGAATCTTGTGCATGCCAAGAATCGCAGTCTGCGGCGGGTTTAAAATAGGCGTCGACAACATAGAACCAAACACACCACCATTCGAAATAGTGAATGTGCCACCTGTCATCTCATCAATACTTAACTGTGCATTTTGTGCCTTGAGCCCATACTGACCAATCTGATCCTCGATCTCGGCAAGCGTCAAGCTGTCGGCATCACGAATCACAGGAACCACCAACCCTCTCGGCGACGACACTGCGACACCAACATCCTGATAGCCGTGATAAACAACATCAGCGCCATCGATAGAGGCATTCACACCTGGAAATCGTTTGAGCGCCTCCGTACAAGCCTTCACGAAAAAGGACATAAACCCCAAACGAGTTCCATTGTGTGCTTTCTGAAACGCCTCTTTATATTGCTTTCGCAGCAACATGATCGCTGTCATGTCGACTTCATTGAACGTGGTAAGCATGGCGGCATTCTGTTGCGCTTCAACCAGACGTTTGGCAATACTTGCGCGAAGCCGAGTCATTGGCACCCGGCGCTCGATCCGATCGCCTGAGGCGGGTCGGTCAACCCCGACCGGTGCAGGTGCTTTTGGGGCAATCGATGTTGTGTTTTGGCTTCCGATTTGTTGTTCCCGGGCCACCGCCTGCAATACATCTTCCTTGTTGACCAAACCATTTTTGCCGGTGCCGGCTATGGATGTGAGGTCAATGCTTGACTCCTCAGCTAGCTTCCTAGCCGACGGACTCGCTGACGGGGTCATCGACGGATTCGCGTCCGGTTGATCTTGATCTGCGCCTTGCCCAGCTGCAACCGAATGGGCCGAGGCCTCAAGCTGATTTTCGCCTGCTTCAAACTCGGCTAAACACTCCTCTGACCCAACCACCGTGCCAACCGCTTTTAGAATCTTAGTTAATCGACCAGCAGATGGCGCCACCACTTCCAAGACCACCTTATCGGTTTCGATATCAACCAGAATTTGATCCCGAGCCACCCATTGCCCGACCGCAACATGCCAAGCAGCAACCTCACCATCTGCAATCGACTCCGGAAATACTGGTGCGTTTATGTCCATGCGCTCTTAACTCCTGGCTTGAATCGTTTCAATTTCATCGAATTCACCGCTTAACGCGAGTGAGACCAACGCATCCTGCTGTGCCTGATGCAGGCCCATATTGCCGGCTGCTGCCGCTGCAGATGCCGCCCTGCCCGCATACTTCAGGTGCAGTTCTGTGGCATGTTTTTGCAATGCCCGCCGAATATGGTGCTGACTGCTATACCAAGCGCCCTGATTCATCGGCTCCTCTTGGCACCAAATGGCTTCCGTAACGTTGACATAATCAGCGAGCGCGACACCCAGGGCCTCTTGCGGAAACGGATAGAGCTGTTCTATGCGAATAATTGCAACATGATCAAGGCTTTGACGATCGCGCTCATTTTTTAAGTCATAATAAACTTTGCCACTGCACAATATTAATCGGGTCACCCGCTCATAGTCTTGGGCTGGTAAATCCTCAGGGATGACGGTTTCAAAGGCCCCGTCCGTTAGAGCCGCTAGACTGGATACCGCCTCTGGGTGGCGAAGTAAACTTTTTGGCGTTAAAACAATGAGCGGCTTTTTAGCTTGACGAAGCATCTGCCGCCGCAACAAATGATAAATCTGTGCTGGCGTGGTCGGAACACAAACTTGAATATTGTGTTCTGCGGAGAGTTGCAGGTAGCGTTCTAGCCGCGCTGAAGAGTGCTCTGGACCCGCGCCTTCATACCCGTGGGGTAACAACAGCGTCAAACCAGATAGCCTCGCCCACTTGTGTTCGCCACTGGTAATAAATTGATCGATCACAACCTGGGCACCATTGGCAAAATCCCCAAACTGCGCTTCCCAAATGACGAGCGTTTTCGGGCTGGTTTGGGAATACCCATATTCAAAAGCGAGCACCGCTTCTTCAGATAAAAACGAGTCGTACAAGGCAAAATCGCCCGGCAAATCAATCGCACCGATCGGCAGAACGGCCGCATCGGTCCGCTGATCGTGCAACACTGCGTGGCGATGAGCAAAGGTTCCGCGCCCAACGTCTTGTCCCGTTAGGCGAACATTATGGCCCTCGCTCAAAAGCGTGGCATAGGCCATCATCTCCGCAAAACCCCAGTTGCAAAGCAGCTCTCCTGACCCCATCAAAGCCCTGTCTTTGAGAATTTTTCGAACTTGGCGATGCACTGTGACCGAACTCGCGGCATGATCTATAGCACTGGAGAGTCCCTTAAATTCCGCAAGATCGAATCGGGTATCAACCGGAGTGTCCCAATCCCTTCCTAAATAGGGCGTCCAGTCCACATACAAACTCGCATTGGGCTCTTTGAGGTAATCCCAAGCTACCGCATTGCCTTCATCTAAAGCGTCTCGATAAGCGATAATGCGACGCTCGTATTCCGCCAGTTCAATGGCGCCCTCATGAATCAGCTTCTGTGAAAATTGCGCGAGCGTCGTCGGATGCGCGCGAATTGTTTCATACATTTTAGGCTGGGTAATCGCCGGCTCATCGCCTTCGTTATGACCCCGACGTCGATAGCAAACGATATCGATCACAACATCCTTCTTGAATCGCATTCGATAGTCGAGCGCCATTTGTGACACAAACAACACGGCAACCGGATCATCCCCGTTTACATGGAAGATTGGGGCTTGCACCATTTTTGCGACTTCAGTGCAGTAACGCGCCGACCGAGCATCCTCGCGCTTACTAATGGTGTAACCGATCTGGTTATTAATAATAATGTGCAGCGTACCGCCCGTATAAAAGCCTCTGGTTTGAGACATTTGAAACGTTTCCATGACAACGCCCTGACCCGCGAATGCCGCATCACCATGAACGTTGATGGCAAGCACTTTGTCACCCAGCGCATCTTCACGCCGGTCCATTCTAGCGCGGACGGAACCGGCTATAACGGGCGCTGCGATCTCAAGATGGCTCGGGTTAAACCCTAGCGCCAAGTGCATTTCGCCACCGGGTGTCATCAGGTTAGATGAAAAACCTTGATGATATTTAACATCGCCTGAGCCTTCTGAGGGCTGGTGACGTCCTTCAAACTCATCAAAAAGCGCTGCGGGATCCTTTCCAAGCAGATTAACCAAAACGTTTAAGCGCCCTCTATGCGCCATGCCGATCACGGTTTCGACCACCCCGGATGAACCTGCCCGATGGATCAGCTCTGCTAAACAGCAAATAAACGTTTCGGCACCCTCAAGCCCAAATCGTTTGGTGCCAGGGTATTTTTTACCCAGATAAAGCTCTAGCCCTTCGGCGGCGAGGATGCGATCGAGCAACCGCCGCTTGGTGCCATGGCCATAGTACGGCTTGGTACGCGTGCTCTCCATGCGTTCCTGCACCCAAGACAATTCCTCTTGGTCGGAGATATGCATATATTCCGCGCCAATCGATCCACAGTAGGTTTCTTCTAACGCTGCTAGAATTTCGGACAGCGGCGCCTCAGATTGCCCCATCGCCAACGATCCGATCTGGAATCGAGTATCTCGATCAGCATCGGACAATCCATGGTATTCAAGTGTAAGCGACGGCACATCTTCTTTGAGCTCAAGTCCAAGCGGATCAAGGTCAGCGCGAAGATGCCCGCGACGACGATAACCATTGATCAGTTCGCCAACAGCAAACTGCTTGCGCTCATGATTGGCCGAGATCGAAGACGCAGAAGCCGGCACCACCCGCGCCTGATTTTTTGCTAAGAGCAGGAAATGATCTCGAACTGTGGCGTGGGAAAGATCTGGGGTTGGCGAGCTGGGATCTACCTTTGGAAGCTGGTCAAAGTAAGCGCGCCACGTCTCTGGGCAGTCCTGCGGATTATCGAGGTAGTCCTCGAACAAAGCTTCGACATAGGCGGCGTTACTGCCAGAGATGTGCCCACTTTGCCACATCGATTCCATGGAGCCTTTGGACATGTTCGACAACTCTGTTTTCAAAGCCGCCTATTGTAGCCAACCTGGCCGTCGATCGATATCTCTACACACAGAAAAATTAACGAAATTGATTAAATTGCGCGATCCATCAACATATTACGAATGTGGCCAATGGCACGGGTCGGATTCAATCCCTTTGGGCAGACACTGACGCAGTTCATGATGCCGCGACAACGAAAGACACTGAAGGGATCTTCGAGGTCACTTAATCGTGCTTCTGTCGCTGTATCTCGACTATCGGCTATAAACCGGTAAGCCTGAAGCAACCCTGCTGGACCAATGAACTTATCAGGATTCCACCAAAAACTCGGGCAAGACGTCGAGCAACAAGCACACAAGATACACTCGTACAGGCCGTCTAATTTCTCTCGATCCTCGGGGCTCTGCAGACGCTCCATCTTTGGCGGCAACGTATCATTTATTAGATACGGCTGGACCTTTTTGTAATTATCATAGAACTGCGTCATGTCGACGACCAAGTCTCGAATCACGGGCAAGCCCGGCAAGGGACGAAGCTTCAACTTTCCGCCACGCGCAACTTCCGATACGGGCGTAATGCAGGCCAAACCGTTCTTGCCATTCATGTTAACCCCGTCGGACCCACAAACCCCTTCCCGACAACTGCGACGATAGGTCACCGAAGCATCCTGCTCTTTAATCAGAGCCATAACGTCCAGTACCATCAGATCACGGCCTTTGGGGATATCCACCGTGTAGTCTGACATGTAAGGCCGTTCGTCGGTCTCTGGGTTATATCGATATATACTGACTTGCATAATCTGTCCTTCATCCAAAGCGTTTTTGGTTTCTAAGCGTTCTTGGTTTCAAAGCGCCCACTTTTTGTCGCGCTCGCTTCTTGTTTTCGGTTGCCCTTAGCCAGACTAAGCGCCCTTACCTTTCAGTCCATTGTCAGCCCAGCGCCTCGCTTGGCCTCATCTCAAAGCTAACTTAGCCTCTTTACAAAGATTTCACGCCGCTTTCATACCCAACCTTGCGAAACTATCATTTTACGCAAGCTGTCTATGGAGCCTTCAATTCCATGTAGAATTGTCAAAGCGCGTTGCGCGGTGACCTTCCTTTCGGTTCTTAGTACGTTTTAGTACTTTCGAATCATCGGCTCCATCGTATCCATCGTTTTTGGGCTAAAATTCACGGCGCGCTGACTCAGCTGCTTTGTTTCTGGCGAATAAATCGAGTGCGCCAACCAATTTTCATCATCGCGCTCTTGAAAATCGTCCCGAGCATGGGCGCCCCGACTCTCGCGTCGGCCCTCGGCACTATACGCAGTTGCTTCAGCGATTTCTAAAAGATTGTCTAACTCTAGCGCTTCCAAGCGTGCCGTATTAAACGCCATTGATTTATCTGCGAGGTAGGCATCCCCGATTCGCCCTCTAAGTTCCTCAAGCTTTTTGATGCCTTCCTGCATCGGCGCCTCCTTGCGGAACACCCCGAAATTGAGCTGCATACATTCTTGGAGTTCGCGCTTTAACTGAGCGGGTGCCTCACCCGTTGACGTTGACGCATTCCATCGCCCTAACCGACCCATCGCTTGCTCTACATCCGAGTCGCTCGAGCTTTGCAATTCAATGCCTGAAGTCAGCGCTTGGTTTATGAAAAGGCCAGCAGACCGGCCAAAAACGACCAAATCCAACAAGGAGTTGCCGCCCAAGCGGTTGGCACCGTGCACCGAAACGCAAGCCGCCTCACCAACAGCGTACAATCCATCAACGACCTTGTCCTGACCATTGGCATCAATCGTGATTGCCTGTCCATGAATGTTTGTAGGCAACCCACCCATCATATAATGACAGGTCGGCACAACTGGAATGGGCTCCTTAACCGGATCAACGTGGGCAAAGGTCTTGGATAATTCTACAATACCGGGGAGCCTTGAGTGCAAGATATCCTCACCAAGGTGGTCTAATTTCAGGAGTACATGATCACCGTTCGGACCAGCACCACGACCTTCTAAAATTTCGAGCACCATACTCCGGGCCACGACATCCCGACCCGCGAGATCCTTGGCGTTCGGCGCATAACGTTCCATGAATCGCTCGCCATCTTTGTTGACTAGATAACCACCTTCCCCCCGACACCCCTCGGTAACCAAGGTTCCAGCCCCCGCAATCCCAGTGGGATGAAACTGCCACATTTCCATGTCTTGCTGCACAAATCCGGCCCGGAGCGCCATTCCGGTGCCATCGCCAGTATTCATCAAAGCATTGGTAGTTGAGGCATAAATTCGACCCGCGCCGCCCGTCGCCAAGACAGTCGCTTTCGACTTGATATAGGAAACTTCACCCGTCTCCATACAAATCGCAATGACACCCGTCACTGCGCCCGCGGCATTCTTCACCAAGTCGACAGCAAACCATTCGCTAAAGATCGTGGATCCCGCTGCGATATTACCTTGGTATAAAGTGTGCAGCAGGGCATGACCGGTTCGATCTGCCGCCGCGCAGGTTCGCGCAGCTTGCCCGCCTTTGCCAAAATCTTTGCTTTGCCCACCGAACGGGCGCTGATAAATCCGGCCGTTTTCCTTTCTCGAAAAGGGCAGCCCCATGTGCTCAAGCTCGAAGACAGCCTCTGGGCCCACGCTACACATATATTCTATGGCGTCTTGGTCACCAATATAATCTGAGCCTTTGACAGTGTCATACATATGCCAACGCCAATCATCATTAGGGTCTTCGCTCGCGATCGCACAGGTAATACCGCCCTGAGCAGAGACCGTATGAGAACGCGTCGGGAAAACCTTGGAAACGACAGCCGTCTTGTGCCCAGACTGCGCGAGTTGCAATGCCGTGCGCAGGCCAGAGCCACCGCCGCCTACGATAATCGCATCGAATTCGAGTGTTGAAAGATTAGACATTATTAATTACCCCACAAAATTTTGATGCCCCAAAGCAAATAGGCCAGGATCGCAAGCAGACAGATCGATTGATAGATCGAACGGAGCCGATCACCCTTGGGGCCCATCGTGCGAGACCTTAAGTAATCGGTGCCGACGGTCCACATTCCGATCCAAGCATGCGCACAGGTGGCGATCAATGTTACGAGCGTTGCCAATTGCATCCAGGTCGTACTAAAAAGCGCGGCCCAAACCTCAAAAGACATCTCATCTGAAACGAGCATAAACCCAAGCAGATACAGCGTGTAAACCCCCATGACGACAGATGAGCCCCGTTGAATGTACCAATCGCTCACTCCGTTTCTAGAAAGGCCTGTTACTTGTGTAACCATATTAATTCTCCTGCTTCTTGCTACGCGCGAGGACGTCAAATAGATGATAAGACGCTTAGATAATCCAAACCGTCACCAGGACGATTAAAATCGCGGAGACGGCCAAGGTGATGTAAGCCGCCCGGGTACCTGCCACGAGACTCTCAGAGTCGCTACCGTCCATCATTAAATGCTTAACGCCGGCCACAAAGTGATACGCCAAAGCGGCCAGTACAACCCAGGCAATTCCCTTGCCAAGCGGGGTTGCCAAACTGGCCTTGAGGCCCTCGAATTCAGCAGGTGAGGACAAGGAAACTTCCAGGCCATAGAGCAAGACACCAAGCCCGACGAATAAAACAACGCCCGCGACCCGATGGGAAATCGACGCAAGGGCTATAACCGGCCAACGGAACTGGAGCAGATCACCGATACCGACATTGATGGGTCTTTTATCTTGCTTCATGACTTCGTCTCTCCGAATTTGATTGGACGCGATGGCGCCGGTGGATCCCTGCATTCAATACCCGTATTGTGCCAAGGATGGATCCGATCAAGAAGCACCATTGACCGGATTGATGGCGAGATAGAGGTACAACATTCGTCCCGAAGGTTTGACTCTGAGCGTTCACCCGCTTGCAGAATCGCGGCAATCATAGTGCTTGCCCAGCAAAAAGACAAACTGCGTTAAGTCCAGCGATACGGGCGGAAGGCTTTACATCCAGAAGCCATTTTGATTACATGTATCCCCCGTTTTGCCCGAGGCTGGATCTTTGTAGATCTCGCGCGATCAGGCTCAGATTAAGCTGGAATGACTAAGCTATGAAACACACCGTTCAGATCACGATTGATGGCAAAACCACCGACCTTCCCGTCTTAGAGGCTACAGTCGGACTGGATGTAGTCGATGTCAGAAGCCTTATCGGTCAGGGTGTATACACCTATGACCCTGGATTTTTATCGACCGCCGCCTGTGACTCCTCGATAACCTACATTGATGGGGATGCAGGGGTTTTAACCTATTGCGGCTACCCCATCGAACAACTCGCTGACCATTCAGAACATCTCGAGGTTTGTTATTTGCTGCTGCACAGCGAACTACCTACCGAGGCGCAATTGCAACAATTCAGGTCCGACATTGCGGATCGCATGCCGATTGATGCTCAGTTTGCGCAAATCTTCAACGGCTTCACTCAGTCCTCGCACCCAATGTCCATGCTGTGTGCAGCAGTCGCGGGCCTTGCGTCGCAATTTCATGATGGATTGGACATCTACAATGCGGATCATCGTATTGAGTCTGCGATGCAGCTGATTGCAAAAATCCCCACGCTTGCCGCTATGAGCTATCGAAAATCAATCGGCGAAACATTTGTCGATCCGGATCCCACTTTGGGTTACGCCGAAAACTTCCTAAATATGTGTTTCGGCGAAACCGGCCGAGCCAGCCAAGTGAGCCCAACCCTTGCGCAAGCTCTGGATAAAATATTCATCCTGCATGCTGATCACGAACAAAACGCATCAACGTCAACCGTGCGCCTAGCGGGCTCGACCGAGGCCAACCCATATGCGGCCATTGCAGCTGGAATCGCAGCGCTATGGGGACCCTCTCATGGCGGCGCGAACGAGGCTGTTCTCGACATGCTAAATGAAATCGGCGATCTCAGCCGTGTTGCCGAATATGTCGACAAAGCCAAAGACAAAGAGGATCCCTTTAAATTAATGGGTTTTGGGCACCGGGTTTATAAAAACTTTGATCCTCGAGCAACGGTCATGCAAGCCAGCTGCCATGCTGTTTTGGCGGAACAAGGCGTTGAAGAGGAACCCTTGTTGAAAGTTGCCAGCGCGCTTGAAAAGATTGCGCGGGAAGAAGCCTACTTTATCGATCGCAAGCTCTACCCAAATATTGATTTCTATTCGGGCATCACACTCAAGGCAATGGGTATTCCAACCCCAATGTACACGGCGCTGTTCGCGCTTGGCAGAATGCCCGGCTGGATCGCACATTGGTCTGAGATGCTAAGCTCGCCCTTTAAAATTGGTCGCCCCCGGCAATTGTATCTCGGCCCTGACAAGCGGGACTATGTTCCCATGAGCCAGCGCTAGCCCTTTAGGCGCTAGCGCCTTAATAGTTGATCTATACCCCTATCCCTAACTTGACGAATAAGGAAAAACTGTGAGCCTAACTGCCGTTATCGAAACCAACAAAGGCACCATCAACATCGAGTTGTTTGCTGATCAAACTCCGATCACGTGCGCTAGTTTCGTAAACCTTATTCAAAAAGGTTATTACGATGGTCTCAGCTTCCATCGGGTTATAAGCAATTTTATGATCCAAGCCGGCTGCCCTCTCGGTACCGGCACGGGTGGCCCTGGCTATCGTTTCGAAGACGAGTTTTCAGATGATTTAAGGCATGATCGCGCCGGGATCTTATCAATGGCCAACGCGGGCCCTGGCACCAACGGCAGTCAAATTTTCATCACCCACGGACCAACACCACATTTAAATGACAAACACAGCGTTTTTGGTGCTGTCATTAATGACAGCGATCAAGCTGTCGTAAATGATATTCGGCAGGGCGACACCATCGTCAAAGCCCATATTGAAGGGGATACCGAGGCCCTGCTAGCCGATCAACAAGCGCACCTAGATCAGTGGAATGCAGCCCTCTTGGATGCCTTCCCAGACCTTTAATGCTAATCGGGACTGCTCGCATCCCAACTAGCCGGAAACCTTTATGAACGGCGTCATTCTTGACGCCGAAAGCCTCGGTCTGGGCGTCGACCTTAGCCCTGTCACAAGGCAACTCACCAGTTGGTCTACCCACCCGACGACACAAAAAGAAGACGTTGCAACCCGGATTGAGTACGCGGATGTCGTGCTCACGAACAAGGTGATGTTATCGCGAGAGGTCCTTGGTCAAGCCAGACAACTAAAGCACATTAGCGTCATGGCAACCGGAACCAACAATATTGATCTTACTGCTGCACGCGAACAGGGAATTACCGTATCCAATGCGGTCGGTTACGCAACACCGTCGGTCTCCCAACACGTTCTGACGCTCCTACTCAATCTTGTGACGAACATGCCGCGCTATTTACGGGACACGCAAACCGGACAATGGCAAAAGAGTCCCGTCTTCTGCCGGCTTGACCACCCGATTATCGAGTTGTCTGGTAAAACGCTAGGCATTATCGGCCTCGGCGAATTAGGTCAAGCCGTTGGCGAGCTGGCGCAAGCCTTCGGCATGACTGTCATCGCGGCTAGCGCCCAGTCGAGCCCCTCATCCAAACAAACTCATTCGAACATTGCCCGATGCGATCTCCCAACACTCTTGCGACGCGCCGATGTGGTTTCACTGCATTGCCCATTAACGGCCGCCACCGAGAACCTTATTAATGCCACAAGTCTGGCCGCCATGAAGCCCTCTGCTTTTTTAATCAATACGGCTCGCGGAGCCTTGGTGGACAGTCAGGCTTTGCTCGAAGCATTAGAGGCAGGTGACATCGCGGGCGCCGCGCTGGATGTCTTGGCAATCGAGCCACCAACCCTTGAAGAATCACTTCTTCAAGTTCATCGTCCGAACTTGTTAATCACGCCGCACAATGCTTGGGGCGCGCTTGAATCAAGGCAACGCTTAATTCAGCAAATGGCGGACAACATTCAAGGTTTCTGTACGAACAAGCCAGTCCGCCAAGTTAACGTAGCAGCGCCTTTGCCGCCTTCGTAAGGCCCGCCGGCGTCAACGGATGCATCGCACCCGCCATCGCGTTTTGAATCAGCGCGAGACTTGGCGAATGCGTCCAGGTCTGCTCCGAGACAGGGTTCAACCAAACAACATGCCGGCAACGATCCTGTATTCGGGTCAACCATTCAATCCCCGTCGTTGCGTTGTAATGGCGCAGACTTCCGCCAACTTCCACCAGTTCCGGAAGCCCAACTTGACCATCACCCACAATGATCAGGCGAGTGTCTGGGTCTAAGCGACTTAAAAACGTTGTTGTCGATAGAGCAGGCGCAAACACCCCCTCGTCAAACTCCGTCAACGTTTCGTATATGCAATTATGAAACCGATAGCACTGCAGTGATTTGAGTTCAGCTTTTACGGCGGAAAAAAGCTGAAAACAAATCTCAGCATGCGCGTCCATAGACCCACCACTGTCCAACAAAAGCACCAGCTTTAAACCATTACGACGCTCTGGTCGCATTCTAATATCCAAAAACCCGCCACCAGCCGCTGTTTTTTGAATCGTCTGCAGTAGATCAAGTTCCTCGATCTGTGATTGACGCACCCACTTGCGCAGATGCCGTAGCGCCAACCGTAAACTCCTAACCCCAAGAATCGCATCATCATCTAAAGCCTGATAAGCCCGCTGCTCCCATACTTTGCTGGCGGTGCCAAATCGCAACGCTTCTCGGTGATGCCGCTCGCCAACCATCTGAGGGCGCTCACGGGTCATACCGCGTCCTGTCTCTTGGGACTGGCCTACGCCTTGCTGGCCGCCGTCACCTTCCTGCCCAGGCTCACCCGATTCTGAATCTCCGGCGTCGCCCTCTCCTTCACCTTCACCTTCACCTTCACCTTCACCTTCGCCATGATCTTCAGCCTGATCTCTGCGCGCTATCGCTGGGGCGGCGTCAACGCCGATCTCCGCTTGCCCTGCCTTCGCCTTCGCCTGAGCCGCATCAGATGCCGCAAGCTTATCAAGCGCAGGCGTTAGGGCCACTTCTGCGGGTAAGCCGGACCGCTTTCCTGCCTCAGTCAAACTATCCAACAGGACGGTACGTGACTGGCTGGCATCGGTAGGACTTGTTATTAGATCCCGCAACAATCGCCGCAACGTCTCCTCATCCAGCTCGAAAGCTTCACGACTTGAAAGTACCTCCGTGAGCGCGCCGACTAACAGGGCGTCTGTTGTATCGAGAGGCGCCGCGTCGAGACCTGCCATAAAGGCACTGAAGGCTTGATCAAACCGATCAAAATACCGCTCATCTTTGACCAGGCACAAACGGGCAAGGTAATAAAACCCATCAAGGTTTGAGAAAACGACGCCTGCTTTCAGCGCCGATAACAAGTCAAGCCACTCGCCGGTCGAAACCGGCAAACGGTGGCGTCTCAATAACCCGAACAAAGTCAGCAACATAAAGGATCCAATCTTGCAACGAACCGACTCTTATTAAGTCTGATTGCCGCCTTAAACCGGCGCATCGCGCACCGTTTCAGCGTACTGCAATAAGTCTAGCAGAGACTTTTATAACGAATGCTATACTCACGTTATGCCAGATCCAGTTCTCGATGATTTAAACACAATAGCAAGTACTCCTAGCGCTGCCTTGTCTGCTTACACGCGCGCGTTAGGACAGCCCGTATCCGAAAACGCGCTTTATTCTGGGCTGCCAAAACCAACTTCCGGCACAGACCTTCTAACACTCGCTGCCAGAGCAGCAAAGCGTGCTGGGTTTGAACCCATGGCTTCGACCAAGCAGTTTGACGCCCTAACGAACGAGGATTGTCCTTGCCTGCTCATGCTCAACGACGACCGAGCACTGCTCATTATTAAGATGACTGAAAGCACCTTGATCTACCCCAGTGGCCTGCAGGCGCAACCTGCGGAGATTGATAAATCCCTCGTCGAAGACCACTATGCCGGCGCCCTACTAAAGCTTGAGGCGCGCGCGCCAGATGACTCTGTTCAACAGCGGTTCAATACGCACTGGTTTTGGTCCGTCATACGGCAATCTAAAAGCCTTTACTCGGAAGTCTTTATTGCCTCCCTACTGACCAACATCTTTGCACTGGCCACCCCTTTATTCGTTATGAACGTCTACGACCGGGTCGTTCCCAATCAAGCGACCAACACACTTTGGGTACTGGCATCCGGTGTTGCCTTGGTTTTCGTTTTTGATTTTGTTATGAAATCGCTCCGAGGCTATTTTCTCGATATCGCCGGCAAGCGATCTGACCTCTTATTGTCTTCAGCAACCTTTGAACAAGTTCTTAACATGACCATGCAGGAGCATCCCAAACGCATCGGCAGCTTTGCAAACCAACTTCAAGAGTTTGATCAATTCAGAGAATTTTTCACCTCGACCACGTTACTCACACTGATTGATCTCCCTTTTGTCCTGCTCTTTATTGGTTTGATCTTTGGCATTGCGGGTCCTATCGGGATGATACCGCTCTTCGTATTACCGCTTGTGTTGCTCGTCAGCTACACCGCTCAGCGCCAGCTTCGCCCCATTATCCAGGACATCTTCACGGAATCGTCCCGAAAAACGGCCATGCTGGTTGAGACACTGCATTCCTTGGAAGTCATCAAAGCGCTTCAGGCTGAAAGTACGATGCAAGCTCGTTGGGAGCAGTCTCAAGACCAACTGGCGAGCCTCGGACTAAAATCGAGACTCGGCTCACTGACAACCTTAAACTTGATTCAATTAATTTCTCAAAGCACGACAGTTGTTCTCGTCATTGCCGGGGTGTACGCCATACAAGCCGGCGAGCTCAGTATCGGTGGTCTGATTGCCTGCACCATTTTAACGGGCAGAGCGCTGGCTCCAATGGGGCAGATTGCGACGATTATGACCCGTTACCAGCATGCACTAGCCGCCTACGGCACCATTGACCGCTTAATGAACCTGCCGGGCGAACGGGATTTCAAGCACCAGTTCTTGCATCGCGCCGACTTAAAGCCGGCCGTTGAATTTAAATCCGTAAGCTTTACTTATCCCGGTCAGGCCGTGCCGGCTTTGAATTCTGTCAGCTTTCAAGTTAAGCCTTATGAGAAGGTCGCAATCATTGGCCCGACCGGTTCCGGCAAAAGCACCATAGAGCGGCTGATCTCAAAGCTCTACCTTCCTACCGACGGCAGCCTTTTGATCGACAATGCCGATATACATCAACTCGATCCAGCTGATTTACGCCGAAAAATCAGTTACCTCCCACAAGAATCAACGCTCTTAGCCGGTTCCGTTCGAGACAATATTCGTTTCGGCTTAGCCAATGCGACCGACGAGCAGATCTTGGACGCCGCAAATTTTGGCGGAATTCGAAAGTATTTTGATCAGCATCCAGAGGGCTTCGATTTTCAAGTCGGCGAGCGGGGCGGCTTTTTATCTGGGGGTCAACGTCAAGGCATCGCGATTGCCCGCGCTCTGATTAACCAAGCGCCGCTAATGCTCTTAGACGAGCCCACAAATGCGATGGACCGTCAGGCGGAACTGGATTTTATTCAACAATTACGTGATCACGGCTCGAAGCGAACCTTGATTTTGATTACCCACCGGATGAACCTTCTAGAACTCGTCGATCGGGTCATCGTTATGAAAAATGGCACCGTGATGGCGGATGGCAGCAAAGAGGCCATTTTGAGTCAACTGGCACAGAACAGTGGACAATCAACATGACCACCAAATCCATTGACCATACCGCACGATTCAATGCGCTAACCCAGACCCAGCCACTCAGCCATATCGCGCTTTGGATCACGGCCGTCTTTGTCCTGACCGCGATTATCTGGGCAAACTTCGCTGTCCTCGAGGAAATCACACGAGCCGACGGGCGAATCATTGCCTCAAGTCAGACTCAGGTCGTTCAAAACTTGGAAGGCGGTATCTTGAGCGCCATTCTTGTCCAAGAAGGTGATCGCGTCGAAAAGGGGCAGGTGCTACTCCAAATCGATAATACGCGATTCGCTTCCTCATTTAATGAAAGCCAATCCGCCATCACAACACTCAGCTTTAAAATGCTCAGACTCGAATCCGAGATCTCGGGTGAGCCAATGCAGGCGCCACCGAATCTGACCGCAGCCGAGAAACGATCCTTTGATGATGAAGCCCAGCTGTTGAAATCAAGGCAAGACGAACTCAAAAGCAACTTATCGATCCTTAAACAACAACGATCACAGCACAAACAAGCTAAAGAGGAGTTGCAGCGCGAACTCCAAAAATTGGCCCAGGGTGCAGACTATGCGCGTCAAGAGCTTGCGATGACCGCCCCCCTGGTCGCAACCGGCGCCGTGTCACAGGTCGAACTGATCCGCCTAAAGGCCGCTGTGAATGAAGCTGAGGGCCGTCTTGAAGGCATTCGATTGAAGCTGCCGGCTCAAGACTCTGTCATCACGGAAGCAAGCCAAAAAATACAAGAACGGCAGCAACAGTACCTTGCAATTGCCCAAGAAGAACTGACGGCGACGCGCTCGGACCTTGAGCGGCTAAGCTACTCTAAGGTCGCGCTGCAGGACCGCGTGGCTCGAACGGAAGTTAGATCACCGGCCAACGGCATCGTGAACCAAATATTGGTCACAACAGAACGCGCCGTCATTCAGCCGGGCATGGATCTACTCGAGATTGTCCCCCTCGACGATACCCTACTGGTCAACGCCAAGGTTCGGCCAGTCGATATAGCCTTTATTCGCCCGGGCCAAAGTGCGACCGTGAAAGTCACGGCCTATGATTTCGCAATCTATGGGGGACTCGATGCAACCCTTGAGCAAATTAGCGCCGACACCATCGTTGATGAAACCGGAGAATATTTTTTTCAAATTCGAGTCAGAACCGCGAAGAACTATTTAGGTCAAGCGGAGAATCCTTTACCGATTATGCCAGGCATGATCGCAACGGTTGACATCAGTACCGGCGAGAAGAGCGTCATGGACTATTTACTCAAACCGTTAAAACGCGCTACTGCCTCAGCGCTCACGGAACGATAAGCTGCTAGTTGCCTTTGAATTGCGGCGGCCGCTTTTCTTTAAAGGCTTGACGACCCTCTTTGTAATCTTCGCTATTAAAGCAGGCATCAATCAGCGCTTGAATTCGCGCGGGCGTTTGTGCTGACTCGGGCTTGAGCACCTCCCGGATGGCGCGCCGCGCCGCATGAACCGTGAGCGGTGCGTTGGCTACCACCCTTAAAGCATATGCCGTAACAGCATCCCTCAACTCAGAGGGCTCAAGCACAAAATTGATCAGCCCCATTCTCTGGGCCTCCTCTGCACCAAAGTAACGGGCCGAGATCATAATATCTTTTGCATGAGCTGGTCCCACCAGACCGACTAGAGTCTTCAACCCCCCCAGTTCATAGCCCAACCCTAATCGCGCCGCAGGTATCCCAAACGTCGAGTTAGGCGTCGCAAACCGCACATCCGCATTAAGCGCAGTCGCAAGCCCCCCCCCTATACAATAGCCCTCAATCATCGCAATCATGGGTTTATCGATGTTTGCGAGCCACCGATTGGCATTCGCGGCAACCATTG
>JABGTE010000140.1 GCA_018647445.1 Gammaproteobacteria bacterium | reverse complement strand
ATACTGAGCTTGAAACCTCAGCGGCTCAAATATTTAAGCGGTCCGGATATCGAACGATTTTCATTTACGCGGGTTTTGAAGGGACTAAGAACCGGTCAGATTACTTTAAGCGGCAAGGCTTTGACGAGTTCATCGGGGCGAGGCAATTGAAGAGCCGGTACCCGGAAATGGCGATGTCGGTTTGGGGCGGCGACGACCGGTATGTCTATGATCAAGCGATCGAGCGTTTAAAGAACGGGAGAGATGATTCAAAACCCTTATTGATCGTGACGTTGAGTGTGACGAATCATCCGCCGTATGAGATGCCAGGCCAGGTGGAAGAGAAAACGCCGCTCAGTTCCAAAGCGTTAGCATCAAGATTGGGTGCATTGCCGATGGCTTCCATGGAAACCTTTCGTTATACCAATGATCAGCTCGGTTATTTTTTGGCGGAAATCAAAGAGACTGCGCTGAAAGAGAAAACGATTGTAGTCGTCACAGGGGATCATGCGGTTAGGGGCTTGAACTATACCGAGCAGGAGGCGCTGCATCAGGTTTCAGTCCCGCTCTATTTTTATATCCCCAAGCGATACGAGCTGGAAATCACACAGGACGCTACCGATTCTGTGGCATCGCATAAGGATGTCATGCCAACCCTTTATCATCTTGCTTTGTCTGAAGCGCTTTATCCAAACTTAGGGCGGAACTTGTTTGCAGAACCAGACTCGGCAGGACCCCATAATTTTGCCTACCATAGCGACTATTTGATCGTTGGTGACCGCGCGCATAGCGCGGTAGATCCAAAAGGGCGCGGCGCTGTTTGGCGTCTGCAAGGCCTGGATATGACGCCAGCCCCCAGCGCTGAATCGCATGTCAATTTCGAGCGAGCAGTACAGTACCCAAAAATTCTAGATTGGTTAACACGATATCAATTAGTGGGCTCGGATCTGGTCGCAAAACCTTAGCACCCGCGCGTTGAGCAGTTTAAACATAACGCACACTCGCCATTGCTAATTTTTAGGCGAAGGTTAGGATGCTCACATGACCATAGAATTATGTTTCGCATTCAGTGACAAACGCGTGGCAAGGCAAGCTGCGGAAGGCTACGGCGGCTGTTTGTATGAGGACGTTAAGGATCGGCTGCACCATCAGCCCTTTGCCGCGCTGCTCTGCACAACTCATTCGGATTTAACAGCTCTCTTGTCGGTTGCGGATGTTGGTGCGTACCGAGTGGATCGACGTGTGATGAGGGTAAGAGATACTTTGAACCCTACTGGGCCACAACCGGGCGCAATAGGGGTCTTTACTTTGGTGGCAAACTCCAAGTTAGGTCACGATGCGGCTGACGAACATTGGCGCGACAAGCATACGCCACTGGCATTATCGATCCATAAGGCGATGAGTAATTACGCACAGTTGAGCGTGCTGCACCGGTTTAAGGGGCCTGCTTGGGACGGTTTTGCGCTGTGCGGCTTTGAGTCGATTGAGGATCTCGAAACTCGGTTTTTTGCATCAAAAGCCGGTGCGCGATTGATCGCCGAGGACGTCAATCGGTTTGCTGATACGCAGGCCAGCCCGCGTCGCGTCGTTGTCCTTGAAACCCGCTATAAGTCCTAAGCGTAGCATCTGGATGCAAGTCGTAACCTGACTGGGTTGATATTCAAGCTGGACCATCTGGTCTTATTTGATCGACGTCGCGTTCACAATGCAATGCAGCGGTTGATGTTGCCCGAATTCAAAGCGATTAGTAATCGACTGTCGCCAATGTTCTTTTGCCGGTTGCGCGAATGCCTTAGGTCAATGCCGCTTAGTCAAGAAGGCTTTACCTTGGTGTCGTGCTGAGTGCATTCGAAAAAACAGCGTCCCCCAACGACATCCTTTAATGTAATGGGGGTAACGCATCGAATCGCTGCTCTGTGGCGGGGTCGTCGCGCTATTTGCGAACCACGCGAACCGGCAGATGCGTGTAACCTTTCACAAACGACGACAACGTGCGAGTGGGCTCGGCAAGTACTTCAATTTCTTCAAAGCGCGCTAAAATCTCTTCCCAGAGTATGCGCAGCTGAAGTTCTGCTAGCCGATTGCCCATGCAACGATGGATCCCAAAACCGAAGGAAAGGTGTTGGCGTGCATTGCTGCGCTCTATGTCAAGTTGCTCTGGCGCTGAGAAAACGCTGGCATCTCGGTTGCCCGATGCATACCACATTAAAAGCTGATCGCCTGCCAAAATTGATTTGTCGCCAATTGTGCAATCTTTATTGGCGGTTCGACGCATGTAGGCCAGCGGCGTTTGCCAGCGGATGACTTCGGCGACCATATTGGGAATTAGGCTGGGGTTTTGTTTGAGCTTCCTGAGTTGGTCTGGAAATTTGTTGAGGGCATAAACACTGCCGGACATCGTATTTCGTGTGGTGTCATTACCGCCCACAATTAATAATAGTAAATTTCCAAGATATTCTAACGGCGGCATATCCTTGGTCTCGGCGCCATGTGCGAGCATCGAAACAAGATCGTCCCCTGGATTTTGGGTGCGCTCATCTTTAAGGCGGTTGAAATAAGCCAAGCATTCCAAAAGTTCTTCTCGCCGTTGCCCCATTGATTCAATAATGCCGCCCGGTTGTGGGATGGCAAAAGTAATGTCAGACCAGCGGGTCAATTTCCGGCGGTCCTCGAAGGGGAAATCAAATAGGGTCGCCAGCATCATCGTGGTCAGTTCAATCGACACCGTATCCACCCAATCGAATGGTTCGTTTTCTGGCAGGCTATCTAGGATTTCCTGAGGACGCGATCGAATCAGAGGTTCTAGATTGACTAAATTTCGCGGGGCAACGGATCCCGTGACGGTTTTGCGTTGAACATCGTGGGTTGGTGGGTCCATGGCGATAAAAGTCGAAATATTAAGTGCGCCTTCCGGTAACTCGGTTCCAACGGGGAAACCCAAGGTAATACCGTTAGCGGATGAAAAGGTCTCCCAGTCTGAATCAACTTGTTTGATGTCCTCATAACGGGTAAGAGACCAGAAGCGACCGGCGAGGTCGGTCTCGTTGAAATGGACGGGATCCTCAGCACGTAAGCGGTCGAAGTATTCTTCCCAGCGGTTTTCGCTAAACAGTCTCGGGTTAACCGGAAGGATATCGGCGATCGGAACCTCAGCCGCTGGGGGGATGGGGTTGACTTGCTCAACGCCAGCGGCGCTTGGCATCGCTTCAATAGTAGATGGGTTTTGCTGCTGCGCCATGGTGGGCTCCTTGGTGATGTGCTGCCTTGCGATTTGTCGTTAACGGGATCAGAAGGCGTTTCGTTGGCAAATCCTACAGGAAATTGCATGGCTTGCGAATGTGCAGCTTGCGCATTTTTAGGAATGTTTTTTTTAGCTCGCTTACGTTTATAGTCTTCGCTGAATTAGGCGGGCCAAAGTATTTATGTCGCTCAGTTCACCGGAAATACGTCAAGGCGTTACCTCGCCCAAAAGGTTGGCCTAGGGTTTTTTTGATAAAAACCCAATCGCTGAGGTCCAGCGGTTGACCCCTCAAAGGCCTTGGCGTTATCGAGCCGAGACAATGGTGGGTTGGCCATAGGCCCTGACTTAGAGGCCGGTCGAAAAACAATCGCAACAAACCGGTTCAGATCGCAACGGCAGGCTCGGTTCGTGATAATCTTCAGGGGTCAAATTGAGGAGACGCAGGATGCCAATTATCGAAAATAGTGAGTTTGAAAATAAAGTCGTTGTAATCACAGGCGCGGGCAATGGCCTGGGTCGATCGCATGCGATTGAATACGCCAAGCGAGGGGCTAAGGTCGTCGTGAATGATCTCGGCGGTAGTGTCGATGGGAGTGGTGCGGGCGATGCGGCCGATCAAGTGGTTGCTGAAATTCAAGCGATGGGTGCCGAGGCGGTTGCTAATAAGGCGTCTGTATCCGATCCCGACGGCGCGCAAAGTATTATTCAGTCCGCGCTTGATGCTTTTGGCCGCATCGATATCTTGGTGAACAACGCAGGTATTTTAAGAGACCGGTCCTTTAAGAAAATGACGCTCTCCGATTGGGATCTTGTTCTACAAGTTCATCTTTCTGGCACCGCTTATGTTACGCGGGCGGCGTGGCCGCATATGAATGAACAAGGCTATGGCCGGATCGTTTTAACCAGTTCAAGTTCTGGGATCTACGGTAATTTTGGTCAAGCCAACTATGGCGCTGCCAAGATGGGCATGCTCGGTTTAATGAACGTTTTAGCGCTTGAAGGTGCTAAAAATAATGTGCGAGTGAATACGTTAGCGCCGGCTGCTGCAACGAGAATGATTTCAACTATCCCAGGCCGAGACATCGACCCAGACAGCCCGCCGCCAGAGTCAGCGCCAAAGCTCGTTAGCCCGGCTGTTTTGTTTATGACGAGTGATGATGCGCCTACCGGTGCCGTGATTAATGCTGGCGGCGGTCGTTATTATCGCGCTCAGGTCTTCGTGAATGACCCGATTGATTTAGGTGTTGAGGCGACTTTCGAAGACTTAATGGCCAATACTGAGTCGTTGATGGATATGAGCCAGGCCAAGCCTAAGACCGGGGGCGTTTAACGCCGGTAGGGTGCCTGCCCTTTGCAGGGACGCTTTGCGCGCTTAAGGGGGCTGTTCCGCTCGCATCATGGCGAGCCGTTTATCAAGTTGATAGACGACTCGCATAAGGGCTGCCTCGGAGGTCGCCAGGCGCGAACCAGCGGTAGGTTTCTGTAGAACGCCCATTAAAAGAAAGTGGAGCAAGGTGCGCCAGAGACGGAAGGGTTGACCTGCGCGGGGTGTCTCGGGCGGGTTGCTGGAGGCTTAGCGTTGACGCGGTCGGGTCGGCAGAACACTTTGAGCGGCTCTCAACAGAAAAGGCGACAATAAGATGATCTGGAAACGACGAACTTTGGCTTTGTTGTGCTTCACGTTGATGACCTTGGGTTTTTATGCCAACGGTGGGGTTTATGTTACGCCGCATAACATTATTGTTTTACTAGCCTTTCTTGGACCGTTCACGATACTAGGGTTGTATTGTGGCCTAGGTCTCAAAATGCCCTTGGCGCTCTTTTTTAGATTTGTACCGTTGCCCTTCGGTTTGTTGCTCTCCGCTTTTTTCATATCCATTGGATTGCGCTATGAGCATCCGTTTGTACTCGGTGGGTTAATTGCCGCACTCGCTGGAGGCTGCATGGCGATGGTGGGCATCAACCTCAAGTCCGAGGCTGTTCGGATATTTGCAAGGCCCAGGGCCATATCTCTGGCGGCGGTATTAGGGCTTACCTTGATCATGCCACTCGGAATTGTTTTGTGGTCTTTAGAGAATGCGGCATTGAGACATTTTTGGGCGCCGATTAATCTTGGGATCGCGATCGCGGCCTTCGGGACCATCTATTTTGCGATCGATTCTAAACAGTCGCCGCTTGATCGAGCGCAATCCGCTAGCTTGAACGCGGTGTTGTTAATCACGGGCTTTTTGGTCTATGAATATTTTGTCGGCCTCGCGCGCGTCGAGTTTTCTGAATGGACCGCAATTCTGACCGCCCAGAACGTATTGACCCTGGTGGCGGCGTTTGCCATCTACTTTGTGGTGGTGTTTGTGTCGATCTGTCATAACCAAATCCATCAGCTGCCGACACGGCATTGGCACTTGGTAGAAACCTTTTTGTTCTTTGTTTTTATGGTTATTGCGCCGGAAAGTATTTTAGAACTCGAGGTTGATCAGATGAGCCAAGACGATCTTGATGAAATCAGTTTGAACCAATAGCGCGAGGACGACCTTCGCTTTGCAGAAAGGACGCAAGCTCGTTGCTGGACTACTCGGCATTGCTTGAATTGGACGGGATTTTGATTCTCCCAAATATCGACGCAATCCCCTAGTTCAAGCGTGCAGGCACAATCTTGGTTCAACCGATAAGGCTTAAATGCCATCTCATTATTCAAGATTTAATTTAATCCAGATCAAGGAAAAACCAGCAAAGTCGAAAAAGACCTATATCCATCTACAGGATAGTGAAGCTGCTGTGTTGTAAGTAGCTTCCCGAATTTATGCCGCCTACCTAACCAATATGGAACTGACCGATCGCACGAACCACACCGCTTTGGTGCGCCAAGCCATTGAGTCAGCAATTGAGATGGCTGAGATGGCGGATGAGATGATGATTTCTGATTTAGAGCGACGTTGATCGGTTCGATTCAGCGCTCTGATATGCTTTTCAGTCGCTGTTTTGGTGCGATTACTTTGATTCCAGCTGAACAGCGGTGCCATAGGCGAGTAATTACTGCGCCCTGAATAACCATCGAAGTAGAAAAACGAACGTCGGCAGCCGCGTCTGCTCCCAAGCCGTCGGCATCCTTAATCATTCGATTAAAGGCTTGGTCGCGCGATTCAGTCCTGAATTTGGTGTATTTCAAGGTTTCACCGCCAATCAGACGGTTTTTCATGTCGTTTGAGGTGCGGATCATAATGCCCAATGGGGTGCAGGCCCGATCGAGCAGCCTCCGGAAAAATACGGCGATTAGGGCTGGATCACAGCGTTGTCTTTTGGGGCTCGGGATTCGGTTGTTGCTGCGAATAAGGGTTGCTTCAGGGCGCAAGGCTCGACCGCGCCTGAATCCCCCATTGTCCATCCCGTTCCGTTACGATGTACAGCGATCGATATCGCCCGATTGTTTGATTGGCGGCATTTCGCCGTTCAAATTCGGTATCGATGTGCACCTTGGTGTCAGACGAGAGGGTGATCGTGCGTTTTGTCCAAAGCGAATGGTGCCAACCCGTGGCTTGCAATGCCGGGAAGATCAAATGATCTTGGAAGGTTGCCGCTGAGTCATAAATCATCACTTGACTGCTCGCGAATCGAACATGAGGGTAGTGTAAAGTTTTGGCCCAAGCCTTGTTATCCTGATGATTAAACGCGGCCATAAACCGGTCCAACGTCGCAAGCGCCATCGCATCAGGTGTCTCGGCTTCAGCCCGATCGATTGCTGGGGCTGTGATAAGCAGGAACAAAAGCAACATTTTGACGCGCTGAGTGTGTTTCAAGGAGGTGCCCTCAGGGTTGCTAGCGGTCCGGAAAGTGTAAAGGACGGTGCTAACCAGTGCTATTCATAATGATTCGCCGAAAAGGTTTGATAAACTTTCTGAATGTGGCACATTGAGTTGCCCGATAGGTAATGTATGGAGGCATTGGCGTGTCTGACAACGTGATTTCGTTTGAGGGCTCAAAAGATCCACATATCGAAGCCAAAAAACGTGAAAAATTTGAAGCGATGAAGCAAGCGTTTCAAGCGGTTCGAGAGCAGGCAAGTCCTAAAATGGCGACTCGTAACAAGAAAAAGAAGGGGAATAAGCCAAAAAAGAAACGTTAAGTTTTGTAGAATGGGCGCGTCTGGAAGAAACCGGTCTTCACTTCAATCAGGAAATAATGTGGCAACATCTCATAAGCAATCGAAGGTTCGCGCCTTGCTCGATCGCCTGATCGAAGAGCTTGAGTTAACGGTTGCCGTGTCACTCGCCTATGTGGGTGCAATGGTGATTGTGGCTTATGGGATCAAGCTTGTTCAAGACAGTCTTTATGATCATCCGTTGTTGGTCCCCAGTCTGATATTTTTGCCTCATGGCGTTCGAATCCTTGCGGCCTTTTTAGTTGGCGCACGATCGATTATGCCTTTAGCCGTGGGTACCTTGATCGGTATTAGCTTGGGTTTGGATGGAAGCACGGACCCCTCTATGATCCTGATTCCAGGCATTTTTTGCTCTTATTTGGCATTTAAAATTTTTGAATTATCAGGTGTTGCGTTCAAACCAGGGCTTTCGTCATTGCGACAATGGCGAGGACTTGTGCTGGTGAGTTTTGTTGCGGCCCTGATCAATGGTTTAGGGATCGTTACGATTTTGGTGCTGAGCGGACAGGATGAGGGTGGCGTGTTGCCCCGCTTATTTGTCTATGTCCTTGGCGACACGCTTGGTGCCTTTGTTCTGCTGTGGGGCCTGATGCGACTGGGGCGGTTTTACCGACTCAAAATCGATGCGCAACAATAATCTTGTTTGAACGGATGCGGCTTTTGATGCGTCCAAGCCTTAATGCAGTGCCGGCCCATTCAAAGGCAATGGGCTGGTGGTGGTCTTTCAGGCTTTCAGGTAGCAGGGCCACCAAGCCTCGTCTGGGATAGCGTACGAAACGATCAGGTTCGAAGCTGTTGTGTGCGGTGGGTTTTAGGAATGAGGTGCCGCTCTATCGCGCTAGTTGTGCAGCCGTTGGTCGAGCGGTTGTAAGCGTTTATTCACAAGTTGTGCCATTGACGACATTAAAAATGACACCCGAGTTTGAAGGCTCGGCCGCCACCTTTAACAGCACTAGACCGTCATTCCTGCCGATTGCCTGAAATCAGTGGGCCGCCACGATGGCCTGGGCAGGGGCTTAAGGGCGATCATCGCTCAGAACGGCTTTGGATTCGTTCGCTGCCGCACCATAAATGCCCTTTGCCATGAGGGAGGTTTCTTGGTTTCGGCGGTGTTGATAGATTGCCGATCTGATTTCGTGTGCGGCTTGATTTAAGGGTTCGGACTGCACCGCAAGTTCAACGAGATGACACGCCAGCCGGATATCATGGTTCATAAGGGTTGATGCGCGCTCTGCTAATGCAAGTGTGCCGCCCGCTAGTGCTGCAAGCTCAGCCGCCAATACTTGGTCGGGCGCTGGCTTGAGTCGAGCGGGGTTGCCGTCATACCAGCCACCATACAACCGCCAAATATTTCGGATGATGAATTCTGGTTCGTCGTAAGTGGGCCTTAGGTAGGGTTTCTCAAGAATCGAAGGGTCTAGGCGAACCTCCTGAAGGATATCGTTTAACTTGGCGCCTTCGTTCATCCTTTGAAGGGTTTCTTGAACCAAGTACTCAAGCGCTGACGCGACGTCGTTCAGTACAAGTCGTATTTGGTCTGCGCCAGCGATCGGTAGGCCGTGCGCGGGTAACAAAAGCTCGGCACCCTTGCTGGCCATATCTCGTAAGGCCCGTGCCCACTCCATCGGGTAGCGTTGTACTTTCTGGGGATTGCCGGCATTCGGAAAGCACCAGATAAAAAAATCACCGGAACAGATCGCCTTGTGGGCTGGAATCCAGCCCCAAGTATGGTCGTCGGTTTCGCCTTTCTCGTGATTCAGCTCCACAGTGAGTCCGCCAACGTCCAGCGTCATCTTGTCTCGGTAGGTAATATCCGGCGCCTCTGCAGTTTTGGGTAAAAACGCGTTGTCGCTACTGTTATCGTAACCACGGCGGGAAAACTGACCGAATTGCCGTCGGTTGATCGTGGCGTTATAGCCATCGGTTAGATGGTAGCGGTCCATACGCGGTTTAATATTCTCATGGCCGACCAGTGTCGGCCTACTATGACCGTGTGCCCTGGCGCTATCCATAAATGCGCCGCAGCCCCCAACGTGATCCAGATGCCCATGGGTATAGACCAATGTGTGAAATGGCGCTTTTCGCCAGTCACGAATAGCGGATACAACCCGTTCTCCGCCTTGGACACTGGAAGTATCAAATCCAAGTAAGCCGTCATCGGTTTCGAATAAAATGCAGTGTGAAAAGGCCTCGACCAATGCGACCCGGTCGGTAATCGAGGACAGTTGAAAATTGATACGATTAATGGGGCCTGTGCCGTCGGGGTCCGTGGTGCCATCAAGTATTCCGGCGGAGAGTTCAAGTAATTGGGACATGCGTGTTTCCTAAAATAATGAAGGGTTGGGCTGTGCAAGGCCTTGCGTGTGGTTTGGCGTTTAAGGTTTGTTATTGGCGGTCCCCAGTATGTAGCCTGGGCGCTGATGCATTCGATGACGGTAGGCATGGCAATGTTCGGGGAGGACAATATCAATGGCGTCTGCCCAGTCTAAAATCGTGGTCAGCAGGATATCAAGTTCTGAAAAGGAGCGTCCCCAAACAAAACCCGTAAGCGCAGGTTTAGGGAGTCCCTCATCCAGCATTTTACGGAAGTAAGCCTTGGCGCTGATGACGGCATTGGGCGCCTCGCCATAGATCTCGGCGAGATCATGATGCCGCCGGATAATGTAAAGGCTGGTTGCATCGAGTTCCATCAGCATGAAGGAGGCAAGTTCATCGAAGCGTGCAACGCCCTCTGAGCTTAATTGATGCGCATCGAATTCGGGCCCTTTAAAAGTTCGACGAAGGTATCGAGCAATGGCAAAACTTTCTGAGATAACGAGATTGCCGTGGATTAGAACGGGAACTTTCCCTTTTGGGTTAATGGCTTTATAGGCTTCGGTTTGAGTTTCGCCGGTTCTAGGTCCAATCTTTCTATTGTCATATTCGACGTTTAGCTCGGCGAGCATCCAGTGCACTCGCAACGTCCGGCTGGTGCGAGCACCCCAAACGATGACCTCAGGTTGCCGAGACATAACCCGAAGCTTTCGACCGAATGAGCGTTCCGCACCGGTAATAGTGGTAGATTCCCCAGGCGATCACGACCAGGGTGGTCATCAGGCCATAACGTAAACCGTCTTGGCCATAGTCCGTTGCAAAATAGTCGCTAAAAAATCCCACACTGAATGGGCCTAAACCTAGGCCGATGATGTTGGTAATAAAAAGGTTGATGGCGGCTGCAACCGATCGCATCTCAACGGGGGTTTGATTTTGGATTAGGGCAAATCCTGGCGCCACGTAGACTGTCCCAAGCATCGCAGGAATGGCGTAAGCCGCAATTGCGCCCATGGGCGTCTCGGCTGTAAACGCCAGATATAAAAGCGGTGCTGCTATTAAGTTGGCAATTGCGATGATCCAGGGAAGCCAATGCTCGCCATGACGTGCTGACAAAAAGTCTGCAAGTCGTCCGCCTAGGTAAATACCGAGGGCGCCGCCCAAGCCAATCATGAGCGCGAGGTAGCTGCCGACTTCGCCGGTGCCCATCTCATGGATTCGAACTAGGTAGATCGGAATCCAAATGATGGACGCATAACCGGTAAAAGAAATCAGGGCCCCGGCTGCAACCACGTGTCGCAAGACTGGGTTCTCCCACATGAATCGCACAACTTCCCAAAATCGCGGTGGAATCACTGGACTGGTCTTGGCCTCAGAATAACCGCGGGGCGGCTCGATCACTGTAAATCGGACCAAGGCGGCCAGTAGGATGCCCGGCAGGCCTACAACCACAAATGCCGTTCGCCAGCCAAACCATTCATTGATCCAGCCGCCAAGCAGGAATCCAAGCAAGATACCCCAGTTGATGCCGGTGCCAAAGATCGCCATGGCGGTCGAGCGTTGTGCAGGCGGGTATAGGTCGGCAATCATGGAGTGGGATGGGGGATTCGATCCTGCTTCGCCAACCCCGACCCCAACTCTAAACAGCAGCAATTGTGTGAAGGTCGCTGCTGCGCCACAAAGGGCTGTCATGAGACTCCAGAGAAAGACGGAAAAAGAAATGAGGTTGCGGCGATTGTGGCGGTCTGCCCACATCGCCATCGGCATACCGAGCGTTGCATAAAAGACGGCGAACATGATGCCGGTTAACAGTCCTAGTTGGGTATCCGTGATCAGCAACGATTCTTTGATTGGCTGCCCTAAAATCCCCATAATTTGACGATCGATATGGCTAGAGGTGAAGACCAAGACCAAGACAAACAAAGTATATCGTCTCTGGCGGTCTGGAATCGGTGGGTGCATAGTGGGGAACACCTTTATTGATGGTGAGGGGCAACAGGTTTTTAAAATAGCGTTCAAAGACGGTACCGTTATTGCGCTTTAAAAGAAAGCCTTCGAAATGAAGGGCTAAAAAGTTGAAACGGGTGAGTGATCGATCGGTTTTAGATGGCTGAGCTTCGGTTGTCCTTGCCCGCAAAAGTGCGCGCCAACATGAGTTGATTTATAAGTCGAGGGCTCGTCAACCTTAAGAACCCAATCTTGGGTTCAGGGAAATAAGCCAGGCAGCGTTGTTAAAAAATAGGCAGGAGGCAGGGTATGACGAACAAGCAATCAACGATGCACCCACTTAAAGGATACCAAGACCAACATTTGATCTCGGCGCAGCAACTCAGTGAACGTTTGGGTGAATCGGGCCTGAGGGTGATCGACGTCACGACGCACTTAAAAGCGCTGCCCTCAGGAGACTTTAGCGGTGTCTCGGGACGAGGAGACTATGAAACAGGTCATATTCCCGGCGCCACGTACCTTGATTTGCAAAACGATTTGTCGGACAACACCTCATCATTTCGGTTTACGGTGCCGAGTGTTGCGCAGTTTGGCGCAGCAATGCAGCTTGCGGGGATTTCTGAATCCGATATGGTCGTTGTATACGCGGCGAATCATCCGATGTGGGCTTGCCGAGTTTGGTGGCTGTTCAAGGTTTTTGGTCATCAGAGGGTATTGGTGTTAGATGGCGGGTTACCTGCATGGCAGGCGCAGGGTCTCGCAGTGTCAACGGCGATAGAGTCCGTTCCGACAACCTCTTATACCGCGCGTTTTCGGGCAGGGCGGGTGATCGATGGTGCGAGACTCGCAAGTCAGCTACCTGATCCGAAACTGTGCTTGCTGAATGCCTTGTCTAAGCAACAGTTCGACGGTAAAGGTCCGCATTACGGCCGGCCAGGTCATATCCAAGGCTCGGTGAGCACGCCTTACAGTCGATTTTTAAATGATCGATTTTGCTTTCACGAAGCTGCAGCGCTGCAGCTGATTTTTGAGGAAGCTGGGGTCACTCCGGACAAGACGGTTGCTACCTATTGCGGCGGCGGGATCGCCGCCGCTATCCCGATCTTTGCGCTCGCCCTGCTGGGGCGATCCGAAAACATCATGCTTTATGATCATTCCTTGTCCGAGTGGGCTGCCCGGGATGAATGGCCAATGACCATCACCACTGAGCCGAACGCTGGCGCGTAAGCTTGCGTGTTCGTTGGTGGTTGTTCATTGATATCACTTGGTGAGGCCGCTTTTTGACCAAGTGGGCCTGTGCGCTGGGGGTGGTTAGGATCGGGTCTATGTTTAGCCACGATGCTAAAGTGGTTTGCCATACCGCAGCTTTTGGTGCCGTCCGCACGCCAAAGCGCTTTTGAGCGAAGGCCGGTGCTAAATAAGGGCGGTGCTAAATTCAGTCGACGCCTGCATCCAAGGTCATGCCAAAAACTGGCAGAGGATTTTCAATTAGACTCAGATAATCGCCAACAATTCCGTTGGCATGCTTTCGATCGTCTGGCATCAAGTAGGGGCTATCAATTCCGATTACCGGCATGCCGGCAGATTTTGCTGCTAGAAACCCGGTCAAAGCGTCTTCAAATACTAAGCAACCTTCAGGCTCGACGCCGAGTTTTTCGGCTGTTTTCAAGAAAATTTCTGGTGCAGGCTTGCTGGCTTCTACCTCATCACCACAAACCGTGATGGCGACCGCTTGCAGCCACGGTTTGGTTGAGCGCTTGAGCTCAAAGAGCGTCCGACTAGAACTGGTTGCGATGCCAAAGGGAATGCGGTGCTCGGTCAAGACTGTCAAGAAAGCCTCCGCGCCAGCAATGGCCGCAGCCTTTGGGAACAAGGCATTTAAATATTGAGCCCGCTGATCCAGAAATGCCTGTGGCGTTAGTGCAAGGTCATAGTGCTCAACCGTCATCGCGGCCGACTCTAGGGCTTGTCGACCAACAATCGTGCGTTTGAACTCGAGCGTGAAAGTTATACCGAAAGGATCCAGTACCTTCTGGGTTGCAAGGGTGTAAAGTGGCTCCGTGTCGAGAAGGGTGCCATCGAGATCAAATAAAATGGCTTTCGGCTCAAAATGAACTGGCATGCTGTGACTCCTGGTGCGAACAATCGCGCACATGGTGTTGATGCGCCTTGGCAAGCAGAGACGCCGTGAGCGTTGGATGATGCGAGCCATTGTACCTATGAGGATCTGTGCGGGAAACTTTTTTACGGACAGGGGCATTGAGCGGGCGTTCGCAGTCAAGGTGCTCCGGTGATTCTGAGAGGAGCTGCGTCTGACTTCCCGGCGCAAATTCAGCTGGATGCGATCGGCAAACGCGATGATGCTCTCAAAAGCGTAAATCGTAAAAAAAGTCCCAAAGCGCGGGATCGTTTCTTGATTCGCGTTGTCTTTAAGGTCGGGTGTTTAAATACGGTTTAGGGGCTGTTGGGATTGATAATACAACCGATCGCCGCAATAGTGACTGAACAAGATTTGATGCTTATTGGGCAAAAGAGAAAAAATTTAAGGAAGTAGGGAGTGTGTTTTGATTGAGGTTCAAAATCTGACGAAACAGTTTGGCTCGACGACGGTGGTCAATGATTTAAGCTTCGAATTGGGACCCGGTTCCGTTTTAGGATTCTTAGGACCCAATGGTGCGGGGAAATCAACAACCATGAAAATGATTACTGGCTTTCTAACGCCATCTTCGGGGTCCGTCCACATTCAGGGTTATGACATTTCAAGTCATCGTCAAGCAGCACAGGCGGAGATGGGTTATCTGCCAGAAGGCGCGCCCAGTTACGAGGAGATGACGGTGGCTGCCTTTTTGAAGTTCATCGCAAAAATTAGAGGCGCTCGGGGTGCTTTGATTCAGCAATGGGTGGACCGAGTGACGGATACCGTATCGCTCAGAGCGGTTCTGCATCAGCGAATTGAAACCTTATCAAAGGGTTATAAGCGTCGAGTCGGGCTCGCCCAGGCATTGATTCATGATCCCAGCATTTTGATTTTAGACGAGCCAACCGACGGGCTTGACCCAAACCAAAAACATCAGGTTCGGCAAATGATCTTGGATCTCTCCGATCAAAAGATTGTCATCATCTCAACCCACATCTTGGAGGAAGTTTCGGCAGTGTGCTCTAGGGCGATGATTATTAACGCAGGAGAGATTGTGCTAGATGACACGCCCGAGGGGCTTTGCCAACGTGCCGAAGGACATCTCTCGGTCAGCTTGCGGATTAATGGGGTGGGAGATGAGGCCCTCAGTCAGGCGTGTTCTCAGCTGCCACAATGTGGTCGAGTTGCATTAATTGACGGCGGAGGCGTGCTGATTTACCCGGCTGAGGCATTGGGAGATCCTTTGGCTGCGCTGCAGGAAATGATGAGAGCCAATCACTGGCAGGCTGAATGGATTCAACAGCATGAGGGACAACTCGATGAGCTTTTCCGAGATGCAACGGGAGGGCGTTTGCAATGAAAAATGTGACCATTATATTAAACCGTGAATTTGCCAGTTACTTCACGACCCCGGTCGCTTATGTTTTTATCTTGGTATTTTTGGTTTTATCAAGCGCCTTTACGTTTTACCTCGGCCAATTTTACGAACGCGGCCAAGCTGACTTATTGCCTTTTTTTAACTTCCATCCTTGGTTGTACTTGTTTTTGGTTCCGTCAGTATCCATGCGGCTTTGGTCGGAGGAGCGTGCGTCAGGCTCAATTGAACTGTTGCTAACCTTGCCGATCACGTTGTGGGAGGCAATCCTCGGAAAATTTTTGGCCGCTTGGCTGTTTACAGGGCTTTCGTTGCTGGGGACCTTCCCGCTGTGGCTGTCGGTTAACTACCTAGGAGAACCTGATAATGGCGCGATCGCTGCAAGCTATGTTGGCAGTTGGTTTATGGCGGGCGCTTTTTTGGCTGTGGGCTGCTGCCTGTCAGCGCTAACGAAAAGCCAGATTGTTGCCTTCATTCTGACCGGTACTGTTTGTTTAATGTTGGTGCTTGCGGGTTTCCCGTTGGTGCTCAACTTTTTTCAAGGTTGGGTGCCGGCCATGATCCTGGATCTGATTGCTGGTCTCAGCATCATTGCGCACTTTATGGCGATCTCAAAAGGCGTCTTAGCGTTGACGGACGTGATTTATTTTGTCTCGATGATCGGGCTTTGGTTGACCCTAACGCGGCTGGTGCTGCAAGCCAAGTCAGCAGATTAAAGGGGGGGGTATGAACGCAAATTTAAAACAGTTATTCACCGCGGCCGTCGCGGTTTTGGTCTTTGCCGTGGTGCTCTTATTTAGCAGCACTTTCTTTAAAGGGCTTCGCCTGGATATGACCGAACACAAGTTGTTTACCTTATCCCCAGGTAGTGAGCGCATTATTGAGTCAATTGAAGAGCCAATTCATTTGTACTACTTCTTTTCTGAAGAAAGCAGTCGCGAACTAACACAACTGAGAACCTATGCCGATCGAGTTGAGGCGCTGCTGGACGAGTACGTGTCATTAAGCGACGGTAATTTAATCTTGACCCAGATCGATCCGATGCCCTTTTCTGAAGCCGAGGATCAAGCCGATGGGTTTGGTCTGCAAAAGGTCCCCGTGGGTAGCGCTGGTGAGGTTTTGTATTTCGGATTGGTTGGCAGCAATGCGCTGGACAACACGGAAGTGATTGGTTTTTTTCAGCCGGATAGGGAAACCTTTTTAGAGTATGAAATAAGTCAACTTCTGTTCAGGCTGATTCAAATAGAGAAGCCGAAAATTGGTTTGATTTCATCTTTACCCGTTCGGGATCGAGTCAACCCTGAAACCTTTAGGTCAGAGCCAGGCTGGCAAGCGCTGAGTGAGTTAGAGCGAAACTTTGAGATTGTTGATATTGCCGCGGACGCCGAGATCATTGATCCGGAGGTGACCCTTGTATTAATGATTCATCCTAAATCCGTGCCCGACACGCTTAAGTCTTCGATTCGGGCGTTCTTGGCGCGGCAGGGCGCGATCATTGCGTTTGTCGACCCACTGGCAGAGATGGATCAGGCAGCACAGTCTCCGATGATGCCGACCTTGCCCGAAGGCCGGTCCTCAGATTTGAATTGGTTAACCGAGGATTGGGGTATCGTCCTCCGTGCTGAGCAGATTCTCGGTGACGCTCAATTGGCGCTCAGTGTCACCGGGCAAAATGGAACGCCCACCCGTCACTTGGGTATATTAGGATTGGGCCCGACTGAATTAAATCCTTTGGAAGTCCCAACGGCCGGTTTGGAAAGCATTAACGTCGCAAGCGTAGGTCTCATTGATGTTTTTGAGTCTAAGCTTACGGTGACGCCGCTGTTATCCTCGTCGATTTATGCTGGCGGCATGGATGCGGCGCAGTTTCAGTTTTTGCAGGATCCAAGCGATCTTCAGAAAACGTTTGTGCCGGGAAATGCGGCGGTCTCGATCGCCGTGTCGGTCAGCGGCGTCTTACCGACCTCAGTGGTCCTCGCGGATCCCGCTGCAGGCGATACGCCGGTCGGGATTAACCTTATTATGGTTAGCGATACGGATGTACTGTCGGATCGACTCTGGGTCCAGGTTCAAAATTTTTTTGGAGAGCCTATCGCGACCGCATGGGCGGACAACGGCAGTTTTTTGGTGAACTCGGTGGAACATCTCGCAGGCAGTGCAGATCTAATCAGCATTCGCAGTCGTGGTCGCTATACTCGTCCTTTTGATGTGGTTCAGGATTTAAAACGCGAGGCTGAGGCGCGTTATTTGCAGAGCGCGGATCTATTGCAGGTTGAGTTGGCAGACACAGAACAACGTCTACTTGAGCTCGAAGCACAGAAGAGCACCGATGGCTTGCTGACCTTGAGCCCGGAGCAGACCTTGGCCCTGGAGGATTTTCAAGACCAAAAATTGAGCATTCGAAAGCAGTTGCGCGAAGTTCGTCATGGGTTGGATCGAGACATTCAGGGTTTGGGGGCCAACCTAAAACTGATCAATATCGCTATCATGCCGATTTTGCTAACGGTGTTGCTTGGGCTCTACGTTGGACTTCGAAGTATCCGCAGAAGGAAGCTCGCCAATGCGGAATAAGATCCTAATACTGGGTTTGTTACTTGGCATGGGGGTTGCGGTTTTTGTGGATCAACGACAACGATTTGAGACGCCGGCCACGAGTTGGTTGTTCCCGGGCCTTTTGGAAAAGCTGCCATCGGTGACCAAGCTTCGCCTGTCTGAAGCTGGCGACGGCGTTGATCTTGTCTTAGACAATGAGGCGTGGGTCGTTGCCCAACGATTCAATTACCCTGCCAATGACAAGCAGTTGTTCCAGTTGCTCAATCAGTTGGGCGAGGCACGTCTTATTGAAAAAAAGACCGCTCTGTCGAAACACCATGCAGCGTTAGGTTTGCTTGAAGGCCCGCGTGATTCAGCACCGATATTGACGCTTGATGGCGATCCTACATTGAAGCCTGTGCTGATAGGTCAACAAGCCAGTGCTCGGCAGGGCACGTTTGTCCGGTTTCAATCCGATGATCAAGTCTGGCTCATTGATCAAGCCCTTGACGTCAGCGGTACGGCCGCGGATTGGCTGGCGCCCAGTTTGCTTACGATTAACGATTCAATGATTAAACAAATCGTCTTGAGTAATCCAAGTGGGGCGCGCTATCGGGTCGTTCGGGATGAGCGTGATAACTGGGTATTAGCCACGATTCCAGAAGGACGGGCGCTGCGTTATGACACCGTGCTCACCCCACTCACGACAACGGTTGGGCAGCTGCGCCTGGTTGATATTGCAAAGCATGATCCGGCGCGGTGGTTGGGGGCTGGCTCTGCGGTGTATCACTTGAGCTCGCGCCATCGATTGATCTTGAAAACCGCGATGGCGCAAGAGGGTTATTGGTTGCGCATCGGGGTTGAGCGCGATGGGCTCGATTCTTCAGACGTGACCGATCAAGCACCTCAGTCGCAGGAAATTGATCCGTTGCAATCACTGGCACTGGCTCAAGTGTTAGGCCCGAGTCGTGAGGCGCTCACGCGATTTGACTTTAAGATTGCGAAACGCAATTTTGACGATTTGAATCGCTCGCTTGAGAGTTTCTTAAAACCTCTGGAGTTGGAGAAAAATGATGGCTGAAGACGTATTAATAACGCAGCGACTCGATGACGTTTTAATCTTAACCCTAAACCGTCCGGAGGCGCTGAATGCACTTAATCCAGCGCTAATGTTGGCAATTGAAGCCTTTGGTCGATCGATGCTTAATGACCCGGCTAGGGTGCTCGTGATACGCGGCGAGGGGCGTCATTTTTGTGCCGGTGCTGATTTGAAAGCACCAGCCTCGGACGCGCCGTTGGTTCAGCGAAGGCGTGACGCGCAACTCGGTGGCCGCATGCTGCGGACTATTATTGATATCCCGCAAGTAACTATTGCGGCGGTGCACGGTGCGGCACTTGGCGGTGGGCTCTGTATTCCAACCGCGTGCGATTTTAGAATTGCGACCGATACTGCGATAGGTGGCTATCCGGAAGTGAACCTGGGTATGAATCTAATGTGGCAATCGGTTGGACTCTGCACGCGGTTGGTCGGACCCGCACGGGCTAAACGAATGATTATGTTGGGCGAACGATTGGATGCGCAAACGCTTTTGAACTGGGGGCTTTGGGATGAGACCGTACCAGAAGAACAACTGATGCCTCGGGCGCTTGCGTTGGCCGACGCCTATGCAGCGCAACCGCCTGTCGCCGTTCAGATGATTAAGCAAACCATCAACCAAGTTTCAGGTGCCTTGGACCAAGCTATTCTGCACATGGATGCCGATCAGAATTTACTGACCGCCAGTGGCGAAGATCGTGCTCTGGGTATTCAGGGCTTTTTAGCAGGAACCTCCCCGACGTTCACCGGTGACTAATCGATTTCGATGATCGCAAGATCCTGATCTTCATCGACTGCATCACCCGGGGCGACTAAGATCGACTGAATCCGCCCGGAAACAGCGCTCTCAACCGGAATCTCCATTTTCATAGACTCCAAAATCATGAGCTCTGATTCAACTTGGATGGCATCGCCCTCAGCAAGTAGGATTTTCCAAACAGTACCGGTGATTTCTGATTTGATGCGCTCCGTGGCCATCGCAACATCCTTTTATTGATCAAACATGATGACATGACGCGCTTCTTCGCCACTCTTGAGTGCATTTAGCGCGGTATTTACGTCTGCTAATTTGATGTGCTTTGAGATCATTTGATCTAGATGGAGCTTGCCACTCAAGTAGAAATCAACGAAGCGCGGCATATCAATTCTAAATCGATTAGAACCCATATTAGAGCCCTGTATTTTTTTCTCCATCAAAAAATCAACGCCATGTAGCTCAACCATCGTGCCAACCGGAATCATACCGATAATGGTTGCGGTGCCGCCGCTACAGAGCATTTGGAAGGCCTGCTCGGCAGTGGCTTTTAAGCCAATCGCTTCGAAAGTATAATCGCACCCGCCTTTGGTGAGCTCGAGGACTTCACCGACGGCATTGCCGGAGCGCGCATTGATCGTATGGGTTGCGCCGACGGCTTTGGCCAATTCGAGTTTACTGTCGACCATATCAACTGCAATCACCATGGACGCGCCCGCAATTGCGGCGCCATTAATCGCAGCAAGTCCAACGCCGCCGCAGCCGATCACGGCAACAATCGACCCAGGTTCGACGCCTGCTGTGTGAAAAACGGCGCCGACGCCCGTCGTTGTGGAGCAGCCAATCAAAGCGGCTCTATCCATTGGCATATCTTCTCTAACTTTAACCAGAGCATGTTCGTGGATGAGCATCAGCTCGGCGAAGGATGAAAGGTTCAAGAATTGATGGACGGTTTCTCCGCCAATGCTTAACCGAGATTCGACTTCAGGAGCTCGAGAGACTTCAGGGCTTTGGCAAAGCGATAAATGGCCTGTTAAGCATTTGTTACAATGTCCGCAAAAGGCTGAGAGACAGGTGATGACATGATCACCTTTTTTAACATAGGTCACGTCTTTGCCGACTTCTTCGACGACACCCGCGCTCTCATGGCCTAAAATTGTCGGCAGCATGTAAGGATATGAGCCATCCAAAAAATGCAGATCGCTATGGCAGACACCAGCCGCAATAGGTCTAACCAGGACTTCTCGTGGGCCAGGCTTTGAGATTTGAACTTCTTCAATCTCCATAGGCTTGTTTTGTTCTCTCAATACAGCTGCTTTCATGTTGAGTCCCTAGCATGAATGACAAACGAGGCTTAAAATTAACACAAAACGAAGGCCGTGCGGGCTGAAACTTGAGAAGTTTCGGGCATTGGTCAGGAGGGTCTATGCGGGAGGTTGTCGTTGCGCTGGGGAGTAATCTTGGTGCGCCGGATCAGAATGTCTTAAAGGCTATGGGGTGTCTGGCACAACAATTCCCGGAGGGCTTTCGCGCCTCCGAGATTTATCGCACCGAACCGGTGGATATGACAGCCGATGCGACGGACTTTGCGAATGCGGTGGTTGCGTTTAAAAGTGGTTTACCACTTGAGGCCTTGCTTTCAAAGCTACAAGCGCTTGAGGCGGAGTTTGGTCGTCCAAAAGATCATGGAAAAAATACAGCACGGACTTTGGATCTTGATTTAATTGCCGTTGGAGACGAGACCCTTTCGACGTCTACGCTAACTGTGCCGCATCCCAGAGCTTTGGATCGACGTTTCGTTCTCCAGCCGCTTCAGGATATCGCGCCGGAATTTCGATTTCCGGGGATCAACGAAGGCTTGGGTGTCTTGATTCAGCGTGCGCCTAGTTTGGTGATAGCGCTCTGGGTTTAAATGATCAACGACGAACGATTTTCCCAATACGGCGCACGGAGTTTTGCTTTGTAGAGTTTGCCCGTGGGGTGTCTGGGTAGAGTCTCGATGAATTCGATGCTTTTAGGACACTTGATATGGGAGAGGTTAGTGCGACAAAACGCGATGAGCTTCTCGGCGAGAGCGCCCGATTCTTGGCTTTTATAAGGCGGGTTGAGTTCAATCACTGCTTTTACTGCTTCGCCGAAATCCGCATCTGGAACGCCAAACACCGCGGCATCGAGGACCGCCTCATGGCTTACGAGCAGGTCTTCGATTTCTTGCGGGTAGATGTTGACGCCGCCAGAGATAATCATGAAGGACTTACGATCTTTTAAATACAAGTAGCCCGCATCATCTAGGTAGCCGAGATCACCTAATGTTGTAAAGCCTTGAGGCGATTTTGCAGCGGCAGTTTTGGCCTCATCCTTGAAATAGCTGAAATCAGTGCCGTTTTCAAAGTAGACGCCACCGATGGCGCCTGCGGGTAAAACATTATAATGATCATCTAAAATTCGGAGGGTGCCATGAAAGGCACGACCGACACTGCCGGGATGGGTGAGCGACTCGGCACTGGTAATAGCGGTTGAGCCGTTCGACTCTGTCCCTGAGTAATACTCGTACAGAATGTTGCCCCACCAGGCGATCATTGCTTGTTTAACCTCAATGGGGCAAGGAGCTGCTGCATGGATCGCATACTGAAGGCTACTGAGATCCGTGCCGTCGCGGACCGCTTGGGGTAACGACAGCAATCGGTTGAACATGGTAGGGACCCATTGACTGTGGGTGATGCGATGCTGCTCGATGAGTCTTAGGGCCTGCTGGGCATCAAATTTCCGCATGATGACCGACGTGCCGCCTAGGCGTGAAACCATTAGGTTGTACCTTAATGGTGCTGAGTGATAGAGCGGCGCGGTAGAGAGGTATTTTGTGTTGTCATCTACGCGATGCATCGCGATGCGTTTCGCAATCAGATCCGACACTGTGCCCACTGGGGATAAGGCTAGATCAAACCGCACGCCTTTCGGAAGGCCCGTCGTGCCTGAGGAATAAATCATCTCAGCGCCCTCACGCGCGTCGGCTTGAGGGGTTATCGGAAAGTCTGAAATGGCCGTGTCCCAAAAAAGGCTTGGACCCTGATCAAGCGTTACCACAGTCAAATATGGGGGCAAGGTTAAGTCTGTTTGGTCCAAAATTGATTGCTTCGTGAACAGCACGCGGGCTTCACAGTTCTCAAGGATATAATTGACTTCCATAGCCTGAAAAAAAGTGCTGATGGGCGTGAAGTACAGGCCGGAGCGTTGAGCGGCCCAGGCGATGGTTAAAAACCGAAGGTCGTTGTCTAAAAGGATAGCGATGCCATCTCGGTGCTTTAGACCTAGGTTGGATAAAAAGTGTGCGGTCTGATTGGACTGCTCGTCCAATTGGCGATAGGTGGTCTGTTGCTCACCGTCGTCAGAAACAAAAGCGAGCTTATTGGGACGCAGTTGACTGTGGAGGCCGGGATGCATCGATCGAAATTAGTCTTTGCCACTGCCCTTGGGGTTGAAGGCGGGCATCGGGAAGGGCGCAATATTGCCTTTAGCCTCGGAGATTTTACCGACCCCTTCTTTAGCAACCTCGTCGATTCGGACGATTGAGTGCATGGGTAGGTAGCTGCGTTTTACGCCATCAAATTCGGCCTTTAACTTCTCTTCACTGGGGTCGACCAACATACCGGAGCGTTCCCCAAAAACCAGTTCCTCAATCTCAATAAAACCGTAAAGATCCGATTGGTAGATTTGGCGAGCAAAGATTTCGAAAATCTGCCCCTGGTTATAGAAAATGACTTTGTAGGTGGGGAAGCTAGGCATAGTTTGAAGGCTCAATATTTCAATAGACCGGTGGTGTAAAGCAAGGCTTGTGCGATGTCAGTATAACGCGAACCTTGGGGAAATATCAGGTCTAACAAGTGAATTTTAAAGGCGCTAGTGGTTCGAGACCGTCCGGAATATAATGCGGTTCCTAATCAAGCGCGGTGTCAGACTTTGAGCCTTCAACCCAAATTATTTATCAAGACCCATGGCTGTCAGATGAACGAATACGATTCCTCTAAAATGGCCGATTTGTTGGGAGCAACCGATGGGTATGTGCTCACTGACGTTGAGGCCGAGGCTGACTTATTATTGCTGAATACTTGCTCGATTCGAGAGAAGGCTCAGGAAAAAGTCTTCCATCAATTGGGCCGATGGAAAAAGCTCAAGGAGGCCAAGCCGTCTTTGAAAATTGGGGTTGGCGGTTGTGTTGCCAGTCAAGAAGGTCAAGCGATTCAGGGCAGAGCCCCCTATGTTGATTTGATTTTCGGACCGCAGACGCTCCATCGCCTGCCAGCGATGCTGAAGACGCATAGAGACAGCGCGCAGGCTGTGATCGATGTAAGCTTTCCAGAGATCGAAAAATTCGACCGGCTACCTGAACCCTCTGTCGATGGACCAAGCGCGTTTGTTTCGATCATGGAAGGCTGTAGTAAATACTGCACATTTTGCGTTGTGCCTTACACTCGGGGTGAGGAAGTCAGTCGCCCTTTGGTTGATGTCGTTCGAGAAGTTGTTCAGCTTGCAGAAAAAGGGGTGCGCGAAGTCAATTTACTGGGTCAAAACGTCAACGCCTATCGAGGCAAGCTGGAAGGCGATGAATATGCGGATTTGGCTTATTTGATAGCAACCGTCGCGCAGATCCCCGGGATCGATCGGATCCGCTATACAACCTCACATCCGATGGAATTTACTGACAGCCTAATCGACCTCTACGCTGAGGTGCCAGAATTGGTCAGTCACCTGCATTTGCCGGTTCAAAGTGGTTCCGATCGTATTTTGGCCCGGATGAAGCGGGGTCACACTATCTTGGAGTACAAGTCCAAGATAAGACGACTCAGAGCAATACGGCCAGATATTAGCTTGTCCTCAGACTTTATCATTGGTTTTCCAGGAGAAACCAATGAGGATTTCGCAGCCACTATGGGCCTCATAGAAGAACTAGAGTTTGATCACTCCTTTAGTTTTATTTTTAGCGCTCGACCGGGAACCCCTGCGGCAGAGTTGTCGGATGAGACCCCGATGGGGGTTAAAAAAGAACGATTGAATGTT
>JABGTE010000132.1 GCA_018647445.1 Gammaproteobacteria bacterium | reverse complement strand
CGATTTTTAATGATCATTTATCTCAAGCAAACGACAGATTATGAGTCTAAATAGCGCGCAAAAGGTACGTAATAGCCCGTGCAAAACAAGGGATACGCAAGGACGCTTGCTGAACGCAGCCGAGGCCTTGTTCATCGATGCGGGTTATGCCGGGATGTCCGCGCGGGCTATTGCGGACAAGGCTGGGGTTAATATCGCGGCGATGGGTTATCACTTTGGTTCCAAGCAAGGTTTGTTAGAAGCAGTACTGATTCGCCGCATTGCGCCGATCAATACTTCGCGGCGACTGCGTTTAGAGGCCGTTCGTGAGCGACGGGCCGAATCCATTCGGGACATTCTTCATGCATTTTTGTGGCCCGTTTTTTTCAATGAGCATGAAGCGCCGGCTCGACGACTTATGGGGCGTGTTATGACAGAGCCTGCTGAAGTGGTCGAACCGCTGCTAAATCTCGTTTTTTGCGATGTGATCGAGCAGTTCGTTGAGGCTGTGACGGCTTGCTTCCCAAAGCAAGGCAGAGCGCTGATTGCCCAGAAGTTCTCGTTTGTTGTTGGGGCATTAAATTTTACGGTGCTGCGACCTTCGGAGCGGCTCTTGGGTTCGGCACCGCCAACCGAAGTGTCGTTTGAACGGCTGCTCAATTTTTCTGTTGATGGTTTTCTAGAAGGATCATCGGTTAGTGTTAATAATAAGGATCTACCATGAAAGCGCCCGCCCGTTCTAAGCCAGTTATCGCCCCTGTTGTAGTAGCTGGGTTGGGTATTGCGTTGTTTTATAATTTAATTTCAACCGGACCTAAACTGGATTCTAGGCCGCCAGCACCGATAAGGCCGCTGGTACAAAGCCAAGTGGTCGAGATGCAGGCCTTGCAGTTAACGGCTGGGGCCTTTGGTACTGTCGAGCCGCGCAGTGAAACCGACTTAGTCTCTGAGGTGTCCGGTCGCATCGTCAGCACGGCGCAAGGCATGGTGACAGGCGGTTTTTTTGACGCCGGTGAAGTTCTTTTTGAGGTTGACCCCACCGACTATAAAATTGCTTTGGAGCTGGCGAGCGCGGCTGTCGCAAAAGCTGTCAGCGAAGTCACTTTTGCGCAGAAGGACTATGACCGCCAACTTGACTTGAAGCAACGGCAGTCCGTGAGTCAAGCGCTTGAGGATGAGGCTTTAAAGCGCTTACAGTTTGCCAAAGCCAGCTACCGAGAGGCAGCCGCTCGATTGGAAAGCGCCCAGCGAGACCTTGCGCGAACCCGCGTGGTCGCGCCCTACCAAGGTCGGGTTCGCAGCGAAAAAATAGATGTAGGTCAATATGTTTTGAAGGGCGTAGCCGTGGCCAAACTCTACGCCACAGATTACGCAGAAGTTAGGCTGCCAATCCAAGATCAAGACCTCGCTTATTTAAACGTGACCTTGTCAGATCAAGGCATTGCCAAGACTGCGCGACCCAAAGTCTCTTTGAGGGCAAATTTTGCCGGTGAGGTTCAGCGCTGGGAAGGCGAGGTGGTTCGAACTGAGGGCGAGATTGATGTCGTAACCCGCATGGTGAACCTGGTCGCTCGAATTAAATCGCCATACCAAACGAGTGTCGGGGGGGCGCCTTTGGCTGTCGGGCTTTTTGTGGAAGCGGAAATTTTAGGCAAAAGATTGCCAGGAGTTGTGAAATTGCCAAGAACGGCACTTCGAGGGGACAGCGCGGTGTTTTTGATCGATGCGGAACAGCGGCTTCGCCGTGCAAGCGTCAAGGTCATTCGACGAGAGGGAGACTGGGTCCTGATTAATGAGGGTTTGTCGGATGGCGATCGGGTTTGCCTTTCGGCGATGGAGGATGGCGTCGAAGGAATGCAGGTTCGTATTGTCGAAACTAATGCTGAGGTGAGCTTGCGATGAAAACGGTTATTGCTTGGTTTGCCGAAAATCACATCGCTGCCAATTTGCTGCTCATTTTGGTCGTCCTTTTTGGTGCTTCGGCGCTTCTGTCGATGCCGCAAAAATCTTTCCCGGACATCGATGTCCCAATCATTACAGTGTCGGTTTTGTATCTTGGCGCGGCGCCTGAAGAGGTTGAGCAGGGTGTGTGCGTGCGGATCGAAGAAGAGTTGGAGGGTGTTGAAGGGGTTAAGGAGATCCGGTCGGCCGCCAACGAGGGAATCTGCACAGTGTCGGTTGAACTGTTTGAAGACACCGACAAGTCGAAAGCACTGGATGATGTTAAAAATCGAGTTGATGCGATTGATACCCTCCCGACGGAGACAGAAAAGCCTGTCATCAATTTGATTACGAGCGTGCGCAGCGTGATGGACATTGCGATCACGGGACCGAACGATGAACGTGCGCTCAAGGTGCTCGGACAACGCGTCCGAGACGATATTGCAGCAATGCCGAGTATTACGCAGGTTGCGTTGATCAATACGCGGCCGTACGAAGTATCGGTCGAGGTGTCCGAGGCCTCTCTGCAGCGCAATGGGCTGACTTTGGATCAGGTCGCTAGTGTGATTCGTCGGCAATCTTTAGATGTTCCCGGTGGGGCCATCAAAACCAGTGATGGTGAGATTTTATTGCGAACGCAAGGCCAGGCTTATAGCGGCGAGGAGTTTGAAAATTTACTCCTCAGCAGTGATGCGGCGGGCCGGCGAGTGTTCTTGAAAGATGTAGCAACCGTCTCGGATGGGTTTGAAGACACCGACCAAGCCTTACGCTTTGATGGGGAGCCGGCCGCGATCATTCGAGTGTCTCGGGTTGGCGACCAGGATATCCTGAAGATTACAGCGGAAGTGAACCGGTACTTAGAAACAGCCCCTGGTGGCTTGCCAGAGGGCGTCACGCTGACGGTGTGGAACGATAATTCAAGATTGCTTCGAGATCGACTAAGTACTTTGCTCGATAGTGCGCGTCAGGGATTTCTGATGGTTTTGATCTTGCTGGCCCTGTTTTTGCGTCCAAGGCTCGCCTTTTGGGTGAGTATTGGTGTGCCAGTAGCTTTCTTGGGTGCCTTATACTTAACGAACTATCTTGGATTGTCCATCGATGGCATTTCGTTGTTTGGCTTCATCCTAGTGCTTGGCATCATGGTCGATGATGCGATTGTGGTGGGTGAAAACGTCTTCGCTGAACAACGTAAGAGCCGGACGCTGCTTGAAGGCGCTGTGCTCGGGACCCAAAAAATATCAGTGCCGGTAATCTTTGGAGTTCTAACAACGATTTGCGCCTTTGTGCCCATGCTGCAGGGCGTGGGGACCTCGGGTCAAATCGGTGCAGTGATCGCAACGGTCGTTATTTGTTGCTTAATTTTTTCCTTGATCGAATCCCAATTGATACTGCCGGCGCACTTAGGTCATCAAGACGTCAAAACCGAAGCAGGCGAAATCTATCTCTTAATGGTGCCGGTTGTGGGCATCTTATTGTTGGAATTCGCTTGGGACGTATCAAGCTATATTGGACTGGCAGTTGGCATGGTGTCGCTTATGACCTTATTGCATGCCTTTTCCTTGTCTCAAGGTGTCGCGACGCGTCTGGTTCGTTCCCAAGAACGGTTTTCTGAGCGGGTCGAGGTCTTCATTAATTCACACTTTCGCCGGTTGGTCGCGCAAGCCGTATCCGCAAGATACACAACCCTTGCCTTTGCCTTCGCGTTTTTCCTATCTGGCGTGGGCGTTGTTGGCAGTGGGCGACTGCCCTTTTCGTTTTTTCCGCCCCTGGCATCTGATCAAGCGATCGCGCAGCTGACGATGCCCCTTGGGACCTCGGCCGCTGTGACGGCCGATGCCGTGCTTTACCTTGAGCAGTCTGCCGAGGCGCTTGCCGAGGAGCTGTCGGAACAGTTTCCGGACGCGCCGCCCGTCACGCACATTTTATCGGCTGTGGGTAATCAGCCCTCAAGTCGAGGCGGGGCGGGACCGAGTGGTCCGGGCGGGGGCAGTTCTGGGGGTGGTCATTTGGGCGAGGTGACCTTACAGCTTACGCCGAGTCAGGCGCGTACGCTCGATACGCGGACGATAGCCAATCTTTGGCGTGATCAGGCTGGTTCAATTCCCGGGGCGGTGGAATTGAAGTTCAATAGCTCGTTGTTCACAGTAGGCAATGCGATTGATATTCAGTTGTCGGGAGAGAACGTAGGTGAGCTGCGTGAAATCGCTGCGGCGTTGAGGCTGAAACTCTCGAGTTACCCGGGCGTGATCGATATCACTGATTCGTTTCGTTCGGGTAAGCAGGAACTTAAATTATCGATGAAACCCGAGGGCGACGCCGCGGGTTTGTCACTTGCACAATTGGCCATTCAGGTTCGGCAAGCTTTTTATGGTGAAGAGGCGCAACGCATTCAAAGAGGTCGAGACGAT
>JABGTE010000130.1 GCA_018647445.1 Gammaproteobacteria bacterium | reverse complement strand
CGTTTTATCGACAAAGGGTAAGACCTCGGCCGTCAGCGTATCAACAGTCTGTGTTCCGAGCAGATCTCGAACGATGACGGCGCCGTTTTCCTGAAGCTCTGCTAGGACTTGATCGGGGCTTGCATCCTTGGTCAAGGTATTGAGTGGCATAGCGACGCCTCTGAGTGAATCTTCCTAAAAAGGTACCGTAATTGCGCTTTGAAAGACAACCCCATCAAGGCGGGCCGGACCGGTTGACTAAATGCTTGCGCCTCAACAGGTCAGTATGGTTTCATGATTAAACTAAAATGCAATCTCCCTAGCCGGGATGCTAATTCAAAATTCAGGAGAACTGTCAGCATGATCAAACTTTACGGCCTTCGTATGAGCAACTACTACAGCCTAACCAAGGCACTACTCATTGAAAAAGGATTAGATTTCGAGGAAGTTAAAAGGCCTCCGAGCCAAGAAGAAGATTTTCTGATGCGCTCGCCTATGGGTAAAATGCCTGCTATCGAAGTAAATGGCGTGTACCTCTCTGAATCAATCGCCATCGCAAGTTACCTGGAACGCCTGCAACCGCAACCTGCCTTACTCCCTGGCGATGCGATGCAAGCGGCCAAAGTTATGGAGCTGGTTTGCCATCTCAAGTTGAATGTTGAGCTGGTCGCTCGACGGTTGCTACCTGAAGTGCTGTTCAAGCAGCCGGTATCAGAAGAGACCAAAGTCGCGGTGAAAGCAGATCTTGCCAAAGGTATGATGGCGGTTGACCGCTTATTTGTTGGTGCGCCCTATGCAGCCGGTGAACAACTCACCTTGGCAGACTTCTATACCTTCTATTGCTTTGGCCTCGCCACCGGCATGGTGAATGCGATTTATGGCGAGGACCTGCTCGATGGCTATGCGAACATTCAAAATGTCCTTGCATTAATGGCCGAACAGCCCAGTGTTCAGCGTGTTGAGACTGAAAAATCAGCCAAGTAGGAACCGTAACGTTATCGGTATGCGAGCATGAAATATAAAAAGTTCAATGAGATGAACTGTTCGCTGGCCCAAACGCTAGATATCGTTGGCGAGCGATGGACTTTATTGATTTTGCGGGACGCGTTTTTAGGGGTTTGTCGATTCAGTCAATTCCAAGAGGATTTGGGCATTGCCCGCAACATCCTCACCACCAGGCTTACCCGGCTGGTTGAGGAGGCCATCTTCGAAAAAACGTCGGCAACGCCCGGAGGTCATGCTGAGTATCGTCTAACGGAAAAAGGTCTGGCTTTACAGCCAATTTTACTTTCGATGGCTCATTGGGGTGATGTGTTTAAGGCCAACCCCAAGGGGATACGATTAGTCTTTATAGAGCGGGAGACGGGCCTACCGATTAAGCCTATGTCGGCTATCAGTCAAGCGGGGCAGTCGTTGCTACCGGGCGAAATTAAAGCGGTTTCAGGACCCGGCCTAAACGACCGTCACAAAAAAACCTAACGCGTGTAAATCTGAGGAGAAAAAAATGAAACCAGTCTGTTTGGTGATTGGCGCGGGGGCCGGTATTGGTGGCAACGTTGGTAAACTTTTTGCGGCCAACGGCTATCATACCGTTCTGTGTCGGCGTAGCGATGAGCCCGGTTTGAAAAAGTTGATCAACGATATCGAGATCGCCGGGAACAGCGCCAGCGGATTTCTGATGAATGCTATTGAAGAGGAGGCCATCGAATCAAGAATTGCCGCAATCGAAGCTGATATTGGGCCAATAGAGGTGGTGGTCTACAACTTGGGTGCTCAGATTGGGGATCGCAGTCTAGCGGACACCAGCTACAAGGCGTTTGAGATGGGTTGGAAGATGGCTACTTTTGGGTTGTTTCGGGCGGCGAGCGCGATCTGCCCGGCAATGGTTGAACGGGGTAAGGGAACGTTCCTTGTAACTTCTGCGACGTCCGCTGTACGAGGCAATGCAGGGCAACATTCGCACGCTGCTGCAATGGGCGGGCGCCGTATGTTATGTCAGTCGTTGAACGCGGAATTTGCACCGAAAGGAATTCATGTTGCCCACATTATTGTCGATGGCGCCGTTGATGCACCAGATACCCTCGGCAAAATGTTGGGACAAGAACAGTTCCTAAAACTCAGAGAGACCAAAGGGATGGCGCACGATGGGTTGATGCTTCCAGAGAAAATAGCAGAGACCTACTACCATATAGCGCAGCAGCACCGTTCGGTCTGGACCCATGAACTTGATATGCGTTCGTTTAGTGACCTTTCTTGGTGGAATCACTAAATCAAACTGAGGTTAGCGAAACCTGAGCACCGATTCTGTTTAAGCCTTGCGCGCTGGCAGCAATTAATGGGGGCCTGTGCAAAATAATAAGGCGCGAGATATAGCCCCTTAGCCTGTTGATTGACAAGCCGATCCGTATTTGAAAAAAATGGAATCCAACAGAAGAAACACTATGAAAGTTATAACGCAATTTCCCGAACTTGATAACGCTTTGGTAGACCCCTCGAACTGGGCTGACGAGCAGTGGGTGCATGATCAGTTCACTTGGCTTCGCGAGAACGCGCCGCTGCAACAATTATCACCCGAAGGCTTTGAGCCGTTTTGGAATGTCACCCGCTATAACGATATTAAAGAAATTGAAGGCAACAAGCAGGTCTTCGTTAATGATCCGCGACCGGTCCTGGGCAACCGAATCGCGAATGAGTTTATGCAGCAAATGACTGGGCGTAAGCACTTGGTGAGATCCCTGGTGCAAATGGATGACCCCGACCATATGAAGTACCGCCGCCTGACCCAAGGCTGGTTTATGGGCAGCAACCTGCGGAAGTTGCAGGGCAGGGTAGATGAGCTTGCTGATCAGTAT
>JABGTE010000125.1 GCA_018647445.1 Gammaproteobacteria bacterium | reverse complement strand
TGCAAGGGTCTTGCGGCGCAATTGCGGGTGTTTGTTACAGGGATCGAAGACTAGGGCACGGAGGGTGGGTAAAGAGGGAGGGTGAAGTCACCCAGCCTATCAGCTGAAAACGCATGAAACGTCAGCCGTCAGCGGATCGGTCAGCCGGTGAGGGATCGACGGGATCTGCATCAGCAGGGGCGGGCTGCGTCAGGGTTTTGGCGGGCCTAGGAAGGAATTCCTGGCGTAGAGCGAAGTCAACTTCCTCGGGGACGCCATTGCGCAACGCCGGGCGATAGCGGCTATTCAAAGCGTTGGTACGGGTCCATCGCACCTCTCGATTCGGGACGTTTTCGCGCAATACTTTGATGCGCTTGACTCTGCCCTTGGTCGAGATGGTAAAGCCTAATTCCACGGCATAGGCTATCGTGGGCGTCTCTGGGTCGGGTTCGATGTCAGAACCGAAATAAATGGGTTCATACGCGTCCGGCCAGAGTAGGACGGGATCGGTGAGGATCGTAGCTTGGGCCGGGAGGCTTTGGGTCGTTGACTCGATTGACGGCGTGCCCTTGGCCATCACCGACGCGACCTCATCACTGGCTGGCGCGGGATTGATGGCGAGCCAAGCCGATCGGTAAGCTGCGACGGCTTTTTCGTTACCGGTCAGAATATAACCATCGGCTAAGGCGAGCCACGCATCCCTTAGGGACTCGGCCTTGACCACGGGCTGATTCTGAATGACCGTTAGGATTTGCGTTAAGGCTTGCTCTTTCAATCGGTTACTGCGGCCTCGCCAGCTGTAAACCCGAGCCTTTGTCTCCAGGGCATCGATCAATTTGACTGAATAGGGTCCCTCGGCTGCGGTAATTTCTAAAATTGCTTGATCGAGAAGGTCGACCGAATCCGTAAACAAGGTTTGTCGTAAAAGACGATCAAGGTCCTCGGCAAAAAGCGAAATGGTGTTAGCGCGTTGTCCGAGATATGCCGCAATGCCGATTTTAATTTCGCTGAGCGCTGGACTGCCGGCCGGCAGGACTTGTTCGGCAATACTGAGCACGTAGCGCTGTGCAATGTCGGCCGCATCGGTCTGATCGGTGCTGAGGTAGACACGCGTGAGCCAGTTAAGGTTGGGTGTTTGTTCAGCCGCAAACAAGCCATGGCTGCGGTGCTGAATATTTTGGCTCCACCGAAAATGATCCTCCGCAGTGTCATAGTCTTCGCGTAAAAACCCATTGATTCCAATGGCGGATAGCAGTCTAGGTAATCGAGGATCGAATAAGCTTTGGTTTTGATTGAAATGCGAGAGTGCTGCGCGCAAGGACTGGTCGCCTGCTGTCAGATCACCTGCATAAGTTTGCAGCATACCGACATTGGCGAGTTGCTTGGCGAGATAAATAGGGTCTCTGGGATTATCACTGGCAAGGCTTGCCTTTAGATCTGCAGCAATAGTTTGGGCTTGGTCTTGGGAGAGCCTAGACGTCGTGCTCGACGCCGCTTCACTGGACTCATTTTGTAAGAACGTGAGGTCATCGGTATTGTAAAGTAGGGTGAGGATCGAGGCCGGGGCTGCTGAGGCGCAGCTTGCGCTGAGGACAAGTAGGGTTAAAAGAATCCGGGGCATGCTCAAGCCTCCGCCCCCGTTTGGCTGTCAGGCGATTTAAAGCGCTGCACGAAGGGCAGGTCTAGCGTCTCGACGGGCAACCCACCGTGAATAGCCGGTTTAAATCGGGCAACTTTGAAGACCTGTTTCATGAGTTCTCTAACTTGCCGCGGGTAGCGATCCTCAAAGCGGATATTAGTGGGTTTGCCCGCTGCCGTGATGTCCACCGTCATCTCCACTTCTAGGGCTTCTAGGCGTGCTAAGTTTCGATATCGCGTTGGCAGAGCCTTTCTGAGTTGCTTAAGATTGAAGCGAAAAGGCGCGCCGATCACAGGCTCAAAATGATCGGTATAGCCGCCGAATTCCGATTGTGCCGCCTCTGCAATCGGAAGGAAGTCTTCGTTCAATGCAACGGTAAAGGTTTGAGGGGCTTCAGACCAAAGCGCCTCATCGGGATAACCGCCAGCTAAGATTCTTCGCCGGCGTAATTCTTGTCTGAGCTTCATTTCACCAATGTTACTGGGCTCGAGGTTGTTATATCGACGCAAGCCTGAAATCAATTCGGGTGTTTGGCGGGTCTTTGCGTGTTGCTGCACGTAGTAATCCGCGGCGAGGCTTGCTTGGCCATCGAGGATCAGCAAATCACCGACCTTTCGTTCAAATTGTGCGATGAGGTCGGGCGGCAAATTGTGTGTCTTAGCAAGCCCGAGCAGCTCAATGGCATCATCACTATGACAGCATTGTGCCGAAAACAATTCAACGTCTAATCGAAGTAACGCGCGCTCTGGTTCAAAGGATTCGCGTGCTAACTCGGTCTTAAGCGATGCGCTCAATAACCGCCTAGCCGCGTCAAATTGACCTGAGGAAAGATACCAGCGGGCTAAGGCAATTTCTGCTTGGGCTTGCGTTTCAATCGATGTGCTCCGTTGCCCCAAGAAATGATTGAGTTCTTTAAATCGGTTTGCTTGGCGATAGTCTTTTTGTTCGACGTGGGTACGGGCTAGCTGGTCCAAAATCGGCCCTTGTTGCTCGGTGACTACGCCATGCTCTCGGTGCAGCGCGTGCTGAGCTTGGAGCAGTAAATCTTGAGCAACCGCCCAGCTTTGATTGGCCATTGCCTCGATCGCTTTGGCTTGCAGCGCATCCGCCTTTGATAAAGTGGGTGGCGCTGCATTGGCAGTAGCATCTGGCGGCGTCTGCGCCAGAACGCCAGCTGAAACAATGATCGCGCTTAAACCGGCCATGATGGCTCTGCTAGCCAAATCGGTGACGATCGCTTGGAGACTCTGCAGCCATTGAGTTTGGGCCATAAGACGGGGACACTTTTTTGTTTTCATTGCTTCAGTCTAGGTTTAAACGGGGTTGCGGCGCAATTCGTTCAGTTGATTTTCAGGTTGGGTGCTGAATAATGCCTTTTAAAGATTGAGCGGATGTCATTGTGTTGAAAAAAATCATCGGTTTACTATTTGGCTTGCTCTTTGTCGAACCGAGTCTTGGTGCGCCTGGAAATGGCGCAGACTTGATTCGGGAAGTGCCAGTTCGCCTAACGAGTCGTATTATTGCTGAAAGCCAAACGGCAAAGGCAACGGATGAACCCGGGTTGGATACCACCGAGAGTTCTGTGGGTGAACGTAAACAACCTACGGATTCTGATCGCGCCGTAGGTGAACGTGACAGCCCGGACGCAGCTGAGGTAATCGGGGACGCGGCAAAGGTTAAATTATCCAAAAGCGAAGCTCGGAAACAGCAAGAGTGCCAGATGGCGAATGCAGCCATGACGGCGGTCGGTGTGACTCAAAACGCGTCATTGCAGGCCTATGTCCGCGGGGTGGGTCAGCGCTTAGTGGATGTTGCCGAACCTGGCGAGCAAACCTTTTCCTTTGACGTGCTTGAGACGCCCCAAATTCAAGCTGCGACCAATGCTTGCGGGAATATCTTCATCAGCACGGGTCTCATGATGCATCTTAATTCGGAAGCCGAACTGGCTGCGGTGCTCGGACATGAAATCATGCATGTATTAAAAGCGCATGACAAACGTAGGAAGCGCCGAGAGCTCTTGAAAGGGGCGCTTGGATCGGCTTCTGCCATGGTATTGGGAGGCAGCAGTTATTCTCGCAATGAAATCAACCGCTCGATGAGAACGGCGACCGATCTAGCCTTCACTCAGTACGATCAGAATCAGGAATTTGAGGCGGATAATTTTGGTGCGGAAATTATGGCCAAAGCTGGTTATTCACCAGAAAGCGTGGTTCAGGTCATGGCGATGTTTAAAGCATTGGAGTCGGTTGAGTTTAAACAAGCCAGAGCTGAGGGCCGCTCGAATGCGCTGTTTCGCAGTTTTGTGACGTCGCACCCGCCCACCCCAGAACGCTATGACAGGGCCGTCAACAAGGCGCGGGCATTAAATGCTGAGACCAACGAGTACCGTGCAGGCGATGAATTTCTCGAGCAGATTGATGGCGTGCCTTACGGGCTTACGCGCGCAACCGGCGTGCTGCGGGGTAATCGTTTTTATCATGCCCGGCTTGGCATCACTTTGGCTCTACCCGAGGGCTGGCGGCAAAAGCAGGTGCCGAGCGGCGTGCTGTTTGAGTCTGCAAGTGGTGATGCAGCGTTTGAACTGAGTACGGCTCGACTGAGAAAAGGCCTTACTCCTGAGCGCTTAGTGAACGAGGGGCTCGGATTTAAAATTATAGAAGGGCGTGATCTCACCATTGATGGGATGCCCGCCTACATTGCAACGGCGAGCCGCGCGCAAACCGTCTTTGGGGAGCGGCCGATTCGATTGGTTGTCGTCTTTGATCAACGCCGGGGGCTCGCCTTTGTTGGCCGGGGTTCGGGAAAGTTTGATCTCAAAAAGTTGGCGGATGACGGAGCGTTTATCAAAATTGGCTTCAGTCTCGCGCGGATGAAGAAAGTCGACTTCGAGGCCGCGAAACCGTTGCAGCTCAAAGTGGTTCGAGCAAGCCCTGGCACCACGATGGAGAGCCTTGCGGCCCAGTCCGATTTGCCGAATTACCCTGAAGATGAACTTCGGGTCATTAATGGCTTGTACCCTAAGGGCGAGCCTGAGCCCGGACAACTGATCAAGATCATTGATTAACGAAAAAGCGTGATCAGGGTCGAGTGTGATGCGATCTGTTGCGCCTCGCTAATGCCTTGGATGCGGCCTCGGGCAATCAAATAGTTTACCCCCAGGTCTTCCGAATATCGCGCCAGCGTATCTTGAACATACTTGGCAGAGCCCACGATGAAGGCGGGCTGATCAGGATGATCTTGGGACGATCCGCGACGGCCTTCCTGTCCCAATTTTTCGCTAACGGCAGCCGCCAACGCGGCATCTTCTGTGATAAAAATCGTCCGCATAACGGGCACAACTTCGGGCTGCACTTGATCTGCCGCTTTGAGCGCGGCCCGATACTGCGCAAGGTTTTGGGAAAGCTCAGCAAAGGTTTCCATGGGCGAGGCAAGGTAGGGGCAGCCAAACGCTGCCGCTTGCTTTAACGCCAGAGGCCCAAAGGCTGCGATCCAGAGCCTCGGATAGGGGCTTTGATGAGGCCTCGGGGAAAGGTACAGCGCACGATCATCTTTTTGATGAATCGGGTCCCCGGCCCAAATTGACAGCATGCGCGTCAGGGATTGCTTGAATAACGCGCGTTTTTGGCGGGGATCTACCTCGAAAACTTCGAATAAATCTTCACTGAATCCGCGTCCCAGGCCCAGAATGAGACGGCCTTGGGCGATCTGGTCTAGCATGGCGACCTCTTCCGCGACGCTCACCGGGTGCCGGATGGGCAGAACGAGC
>JABGTE010000267.1 GCA_018647445.1 Gammaproteobacteria bacterium | reverse complement strand
TGGATTGCCCCGGAAGCCAATATTGCCGCGCTATGTTTTACACAGCGCTTTCCAGGATTTTGGCATCCTTACAGTCATGAGTTTAAGCGCTTGGTCTACGAGGCGGCAGAAGTTGGTTTTTAATCCGAGTGCGCTTCTGGATTGACAAGGTCATGGCAGATGCTCCGGAGGTTTAAAGGCCATATTGAGGGCGTATTGTTGGGCGGTTTAAAATAATTCCGTCGCGTTGGCGCTATAACCTGCCCGGCGGCGCAACAATCCAAACTCAAACTGGGCGCGATTGATTTTTTGCTGAATTCAGCGCTTGCACGCAACAAGCCGCGGCTTGTTTGATTGGAGAACCCTTAATGCAGCAACCTCAAGTTAGAACTTCGGCAGGCACTTTTGAGGGGCTTTGGGCAGATGACGCGCAGTCGATTCAAGTGTTTAAGGGGATTGCTTATGCGGCGCCGCCGGTTGGGCCGATGCGATTTAAACCACCCGCTCCCAAGCCGAGCGTGGGGGGCGTTACGCTTGCTCAATCCGATCCCAAGCCGGGTTGGCAGGCGCACTCCGAAGACGCATTTGTCTGGTCTAGAGGCGTCTTTCCTCGAAGCGAAGATTGCTTGTACTTGAATGTTTGGGCGCCCAAAGCGGGGCATCCAATAAGCGGTGACCTCCCCGTGATGGTGTGGTTCCATGGTGGCTCGCATACGAGTGGTTGGGGCCATCATCCCTTGTTCGATGGAGACGCTTTTGCAACACAAGGCGTTATTCTAGTCACGGTAAATTACCGGCTTGGACCCTGGGGCTTTCTGGCACTGCCTATGTTGGCGGCAGAATCAGAACATGGATCTGCCGGCAATTATGGCTTGTTGGATAAATTAGCGGCGCTGCAGTGGGTTCAAAACAATATCGTAGGGTTTGGAGGCAACCCTGACAACGTCACGGTTTTCGGGCAATCTGCGGGCGCCCAAAGCATCTGTGCCTTGATGGCATCACCCTTGGCAAAGGGTTTGTTTCATAAAGCTATTGGACAATCTGCCAGCTGCTTGCAAGGATTTGAGTCGGACCCGAGCGGTTATGAGACCGGTGCAAAGCTGTTGGATGCGCTCGGGGATGTTCAGGACGTAAAGACCCTGCGATCGATATCGAACGAGGCGCTCTTGGCGGCATCTGAGTCGGCCCAATGGGCGGGGCGCAGCCGAATTAGCATTGATGGGTGGGTCTTGCCAGAGTCGCCATTAACCCGGTTCTTAAAAGGCCAAGCCATGCCTGTGCCGCTCATGGTTGGATCCCTCGCGAACGAGGGCCATCAGCTGCTACCTCGTTTGGCAGACACCGATGCGGGGTCTTTTGAACGTTTTCTTGCGCGGACCTTCGCGAGTCATCCAGACGCAATCGCCGGTATTCGAAAAGCCTATAAGGCAGAAATCGAAGTTGACTATGCAACTGCGCGGCATGAAATTTCTACAGATTTGTTCATGGCGTTCAGTATGCGGCTCTGGGCGAGTCTCAATCAAAAGCAGGGTGGCAATAGCTTTGTGTATTTTATGAGTCATGTGCCGCCGGCGTGTCGAATCTATTGCCCTGAGACGCCTGAATTGTTGTTACCGAACGGACCGAGGAGCGCCGGTGCGTACCATTCTGGGGATCTCGCCTACGTATTCAACACCATGGACAAAACGGGCTGCGGCTGGAACAAGGATGATCGTGAATTGGCGCGGATCATGAATCGGTATTGGATCAATTTTGCCAAGCGCGGTGACCCCAATGATAACGTACAGCCGCACTGGGCAGACTGGTCAGCGGCGCGAGGCATCATGGCTTTTGAGACTCAGCCGCGGCTTACAACCAATGTTCGTAACCAAAAGCTCGAGTCGCTCGCAAAGGGGTTGGGATTGTCAGTCGGTTAATGCGCTAGCTGGCGATGCCAAAGGCCGTCGCTGTTGCGTCGAGGGCCGCACGCAACCCTGTGACTAACTGCTCAATTTCATCGGTCGTGATGATCAGCGGGGGTGAGAGAATCAGGCTATCGCCCACCTGGCGTGCCATCAGACCATGCTGGATCGCATAATTGCGGCAGAAAACGGCCGCTGCGGCGTCTGGGGCAATGCGAATGGCTGAGCCGGACTTGCGTACCAATTCTACTGCGCCGAGCATCCCTTTGCTTCGAACCTCGCCCACGATTGGGTGGGTCGATAGGGTCGATAACGCCTTTGCCCAAACGTGTTGTTGGGTGCTCGAAATGGTCTCAAGCAGATCCGTTTCTTGATAAATCTTAACTGTTGCGTCGCCAGCGGCGCAGGCCACCGGGTGCCCGGAATAGGTAAAGCCGTGAGTGAATTCGCCACCACTGGCAGTCACAACCTTCGCGATCCGATCACTGACAGCAACACCGCCAAGAGCCTGATAGCCGTTGGTTACGGCTTTTGCAAACGTAATTAAATCCGGTTCAAAATTAAAGGTTTGACACCCCCACCACTGACCGGTGCGACCAAAGCCGCAAATCACCTCATCGCTGATCAGTAGCACGTCCCTTGACTGGCAAATGTCTACAATCAGTGGCCAGTAGTTATCGGGCGGAATAATGACGCCACCAGCGCCTTGAATGGGCTCGGCAATGAATGCAGCTACATTCTCAGGACCGAGTTCGTCAATCTTATCAGCGAGCGACTGAGCGGCTTGTTGACCGATGTCTTCCGGTGTTTGCGCACCAAGGTGGGGAAAACTATAGGGTTGCTCAACATGATGGACATAGGGCAAGCGTTGCATTTGGTCGTGCATGCCTTTCATTCCACCGAGGCTTGCCGAGCCAATGGTACTGCCATGGTAACCATTGGTGCGAGCAATGATGTGCTTCTTTTGAGGCTGGTCTAATAAATCAAAATAGCGGTGCACAAGTCGTATGTTGGTATCGTTGGCCTCGGATCCCGAATTGGTAAAAAATACGTGGTTAAAGGCCTCCGGCAGAATCTCAGTCATACGATCGGCAAGCCTTAGCGTGCTGTCGGTTGTGCAGTTGAAGAAGCTGTTGTAGAACGGCAGTCGATCAAGCTGCTCTGTGATTGCAGTTTTAATACTGTCTTGAGAATAGCCCAGGTTGGTGCACCACAAGCCAGACATGCCGTCGAGTAGCCGGTTGCCTAGATGATCGATAATGAAAATACCTTCCCCGCGAACATAGGTTTTACCACCCTGATTTTTGTATTCTGCGAAATCGGTAAACGGGTGTAAAAATGTACCGGACTCAAGCGTGTTGTGGGTTGCGCTAGGCGCTGTCGTTGACATGATGTGATTTCCTAGTGGATAAAAGGCTCAAAAGTTGATTGGTTCCGTCCATATGCTTTGTGCACGGGATCCGCTCGCTCCGGATCAGGTCGCGATCGACCGAGCGTATAATTGTAACGAACCGGGAACGCACCGCAGGTACCGCCGTTTGCTTTCCCATTGTAAATCCTGTCGTGTACAACATGGTACATTAGCGCTCTGTGGGAAACCGGGTCAAGTCACGAGCACGACGCGGAAGGCCTTGACAGATTCTCAAGCGCAGTCATAATTTCATGGTACAAAGGAAATCTCATGAAAGCGCTGCGCCCGGTACCCACCAGGCCTAAAAATCTGATCAAAGCACCAGGGGGGGAGCGCTAAAACTGCTCTGGTTTCGAATGAATCTTCATTTAAAGAGAATGATTCTCTGGCTCCTTACAATCAATCTTGCATCCTGCGGTGGGCGCGAGGAGGTGGATCTATTGATCCTAAATGCCAGCGTATACACGGTGGATGGCGACAAACCCTGGGCGCAGGCGTTGGCCATTCGTGATGGTCTCATCGTGGCCGTTGGCGCAAGTGATGCGTTGATTCGAGATTACGAAGGCGAGCAACTAGATCTTCAAGGCCAGATGGTGTTACCCGGTTTCCATGATAGCCATAGCCATCTTGTTTATGGTGGGTTAGAGCTGATGCGCTGCGATCTGTCGGCTGAGAATGAGGTCGACGGCCTGCTGCAGAAGATTGCGGACTGTGATCAGTCGCTAGCGACGGGTG
>JABGTE010000152.1 GCA_018647445.1 Gammaproteobacteria bacterium | reverse complement strand
TGTTATCGATGACGGTCATTTTTAGCGCGCTCACCGCGGGCATCTCAATGGCTGTTCAGCCACCACCGATGACCGGCATTGTGTGCACGTTGGTCGCACTCTTGACGTTGTGGCGCTTGCATAAGGTCGCAAACACGCCAGCGGCATTGGGCTGGGTTTTTGCCTTTACGGGACTCCTCGGATTCTCGCTGGGACCGATGTTAAATAACTTCCTGCAGATTTCTCAATCTGGCAGCCTGCTCATCGTGAATGCCTTGGCAACAACCGGCGTCATTTTTATGACCCTATCGGGTTACACACTGATCAGCAAAAAGGATTTTTCCTTCTTGGCCGGCTTCCTCTCTGTTGGCTTGTGGATTTTGATTGGCGGCCTGCTGTTTACGCTTATTGCCGGCTACTTTTTTGGCGTTCAGATATCAGGCCTGGGCCTAGCACTCAACAGCATGGCGGTGCTGATCTTTTCGGGCTTTATTCTGTATGACACCCATAGGATCCTTTCCGGCGGCGAGACCAATTACGTGCTGGCAACAGTCAGCATGTACCTAAGTATTTACAACTTGTTTATACATCTGCTCATGATATTCGGCTTTACTGACGACTAACCTTGAAGAACGCAACAAGACCGCGAAAAACCCGGGCAATTGTCCGGGTTTTTTCTATCTGGCACAGGCCTTACGGGATAACACTGTCATGAATTTCGCTCTCAACATTCAAGGCTCGCCGTACACCAGCAATAGTCTTTGGAGCGCTTTAAACTTTGCGCAGGCCTGCTTAAACGAAGGGCACCGAATTCATCGGGTATTCTTCTATCATGACGCTGTACTGGTGGCGAACACTTTACAAGCACCACCCCAAGATGAAATGAACCTGACGTCCGCTTGGCAAATACTGGGGCAGCGTTATGAGCTAGACCTTTGTCTGTGCGTGGCATCGTGTTTGCGCCGCGGCATTCTCAATGATTCAGAGGCGCAGCGATTCGAGAAAACCACAAGCAACCTCGCCACCGGGTTCAACATCTCGGGCCTCGGCCAACTGATAGAGGCAAGCCTTGTCAGCGACCGCGTTATAAGCTTTGGGGCCTGACCCGATGACCCAATTACTCTTCATTCTGTCTCATCCCCCTGGCAGCAGCATTTATGCCCAAGAGGCCTTTGATGCGGCATTAGCCGGATCCGCTTTTTCAAACATCGCTATATTGTTCGTCGGCGCAGGCTGCTTGCAACTGATCGAACCCAAGCTCGCGGTCGAGGCCCATCAGCGCAAGGATTTTCAGCGGGGCTTCAGAGCCTTGCCAGATTATGACGTGCATGACGTCTATGGTTGCGAGGATTCTTTTAAGCAGTTTGGTCTTCACAACCAGACCTTAGTCATTCAACCCACCTTGCTGACGCGAGTCGATATCTCGGCGCATCTGAACGCCGCGCAGCGCGTACTCTGTTTCTGATGATGTTACACACATTCAACAGCTCTGATGCGTATCGCTTGCATGGTCACCGGCCAAGCGCCGAAGACTTAATATTACTCATCGAAGATGGGGTTTTTGCTACCACCCAACAAGACCTTACTCAGGACAAGAGAATTCGCGTCTTGCGCGAGGACTTGGTGCAGCGCGGTCTGCCAGAACCTACCGCAATCACTTGCATTACGTATTCAGACTGGGTTCGCTTAACGATTGCAAGTCAGCACTGCCTCAGTTGGACTCGATAATGACGCCGCGCGACCGGGAAGGATTTTTGGTTTCACCGTCGGATTGGAAACCCGAGATTGCCGATGTGATTGCAGAAGACTTAGGCATTGCGCTGTCGACGCAACATTGGGTCATCATCGATTTGTTACGCCGCTACTATGCGCTATACGGGCTTTCACCGCCAAGCAGAGTCTTGATGACATTGCTAAAGCGTGAGCACGACCCCGATTTCTCGAGCATTGCCTTGATGCAACTCTTTGGCGGCCGCGCCAGACGGCAGCTAGCCCAAATTGCCGGCCTGCCTAAGCCAAGCGATTGTGATTAATCGATTGCTTTGACCAACAAGGGCCGAACGCTGGGCGCCCGAAGAACTTCCCCCACAATGATC
>JABGTE010000039.1 GCA_018647445.1 Gammaproteobacteria bacterium | reverse complement strand
GAAGTCAGGCACAAGACGCCAAAAGGTAAGGCCGCCAATTAGGTTTGCTAGTTGTTTGATAGTTGTTTAATAGGCTGCTGGTGGTTTATGACAAGCCGGTCGTCCGGACACAGTGACCGCGACTGTAACGACCATCATTCAGCCGCGCTGTATGTCGGGTGCTTATTGGGTTAGCTTTTTTGTTTTCCTGTCCTCCTCAGCTAGGGCGACAGGGTTGTGCGTGACGCAGAGAGGGCTCAGTAGGGCCTATAATTTATGGGTTTCAACCGAAGGATTTGTTAAAAACGCCTCAATAGGTCTGAGATTGCGATATTTGTAAGCAACTCTTCGAGAGCCTGCTTAAATGCCTGAAGATCTGATAGATTGAAATGATTGCAAAGGAGGATGCCGTGAGTGTGTTAGCCCGTTGGTACGATCGAGCCGTATTGCCTAAACTGCTCAACACCTTAATGAAGTCGCCTGAGATGACTCGGATCCGCGCACAGCGAGTGCCGCAGGTGTCTGGTCGGGTGCTGGAAATTGGCGTCGGGTCCGGGTTGAATTTGCCCTTTTATCAACCGGGTACGAAGGTCTTTGCCGTTGACCCGTCCGAGGAACTGCAAGTGTATGCGCGCGAGGTGGCTGAAGCGCATGGCACCGAGGTTGAATTCGCAGCTGTATCGGGCGATGCCATACCCGCTGACAATCAGAGCTTTGATGCGGCCGTCATTACTTGGACATTGTGCACGATTCCGGATCCAGCTGCGGCATTGCTCGAAATTAGGCGCGTCTTAAAGCCTGGCGCGCGCTTGGTGTTTGCCGAGCACGGGGTCTCGCCGGATCATGGCGTCGCGCGATGGCAAAACCGGATTAATCCGATTTGGAAACCCTTGGCGGGCGGTTGTAATTTAAATCGCGCGCCGGATGTGCTGTTGGCGCAAGCAGGTTTTGCCTTCGACGATATTGAGCGTGGTTATATTGCAGGGCCAAAGTTTGCGACCTACACCTATCAGGGGCTTGCGCGGCTGATGTGAACACGCGCCGAGCGGAAACGCCGGAGACCATTGCTGAAAATATCAGAGGGATTTAAACAAACCTTGGAGGATGTGGCGACTCGGTTTCGGTCTGTTTCAATACTGACTAATCTGCTGAGGCCTTTGCTCTGAGGGTATCGAAGGCTGTGTTGCCATCAGCCTGCAGGGCGCTTTCAACGCGTTGCGTGCAATCTTCGGGTGACAGGGCACCGGTGTCGACTTCGACGTCATACAGTTCGTGGGCATGACAGCTTTTAAAATGCCCGTAGGCGGTGCCTGAGAATCGCCCGGGACGTTGCTGTTCTCGAGCATCGATGCTCGCCAGGTCGCAGCGCACGCCTACGAACAAGACATTCACGCCGTCGAACACTGTAAGGTAGTCCTGCAAAAACTCGGGCTCGAGCAAGACGTCATCAATAATGATGTTGACCTTGGCATCGACCACAGCGCGCATTGCTCGGCGCATGCCGCACAGCAAGGCTTTACCTGCATCGCCAAACACCACTTTGGTAAAAGATGTTGGGCCATCCGTAACCGGCACAACATTAAGGCCAAGCGCGCCAAGGGTATCGTCTGGCGCATTTAGGCCGCGATATTTATCGGGCAGGCCATCTCGAAAATGATCCAGCGCCATGTGTTGCCAGCAACCAGGCAAGGCTTTTTGTAAATGCTTTGCGAGGGTCGTCTTGCCCGCGCTTGAGGAGCCATTTAAGAAGATAACTTGGGCCGGCACTAGGGCGCTCCGGATAAATTAAAGATGGCAATGCTGGCATAGATTGAAGGGGATGTAACCCCTAGAATGCAGTAGTTATGCCGCTTGAGGAGGCTGTGTGCGTCGAGATCACCGGCCTTTAGGGCTGCACCGATTACAAAAAAGGTTGAGTCGCTGGTATTGCCAGCGGTTTCTGCTGCCGCAGCTTGATGGCTGTGGTGAGGGTTTGGAAGTTATTGGCCCGCAACACGCGTCTTTCTCGGGCGCGCGCATTGTTTTAGGTCGACACGTCCATATGATGGCGCTGCGGGATGCCCCTATTCGTCTTGCCGTGTTTGAAGGCATGGGCCGGGTGCAAGTCGGTGATCATGTCTTAATCAATCCCGGGGCGCGGATTGTGTCAGCCGAGGCAATTGAGATCGGCAACAACTGCATGCTTGCAATGCATTGTCATCTAAGCGATGCGGACTGGCATGACACGCACCACCGGATCTATGCCCCTGGTAAAACGGCCCCGATTAAGCTTGGGGACAATGTCTGGTTGGGGGATAGCGTAAAGGTTTTAAAAGGCGTGACCATTGGCGACAATACCATCGTGGGTGCAGGCGCGGTGGTCACGAAAGATTTGCCAGCCAATGTGATGGCAGGCGGCAATCCAGCGCGAGTGTTGCAGGCATTACCAGAAGGCGACCTCACGACGCGCCAGGCGCTTTTTGCCATGGCAGAACCTTATGAGGCCTTCGCCGAACGATTTGCTCAAACTCGGCTGAGTGGTAATACGTGGCTGGATTGGTTTCGGCATTGGCTGGCGCCCAACAACCGGGACTAGGCCGCATGACCGCTTTTGCGCTGAGGGATTGACGCATCTAACCCAACGTTCAAAAATTGAGCGTGAGGAAGCGTTGATGGAAGCACTTTGGACTGTGAAGCTGCCTCATAAGGCATGCCGCTTCGCCGACGTGCCTCGCCAAGGTGCTGCGCTAACCGATCCCATCCGCGGGGAGGACATAGTCCTGGGGGCTTTGGCTTCCCAGCGCACAGGCTGCAACCTGGCATCCAAGGCGGGTAGCGCCTAAAAGATCCTTGCCTTTTGATAGGCCAAAAATCAGGCCGGCTCTAAAGGCGTCACCACTGCCAGTGGCATCAACAATCGTTTGTACCGTTATTGCCGGCACGTGCTGCAGCTGGCTGTCAAATGCCAGATCGACGCCATCGGCCGCTCGAGTCGTAATCAGGGTATCGGTCATCCCTGCGAGCGCCGCGGTGGGTATTTCTAGGGTCGCGGCCAGCACGGACATTTCGTGTTCGTTACCAATGACGTAACGGGCATAGTCCAGGAGGTCGCGCAGGTCTTCTTTGGTGAATTTCGATACCCATTGCCCTGGGTCAAAGATAAATGGGATACCCAGTATGTGCAGGTCTTTGGCTTGCCGAACCATGAGGTCTGGCGCTTCGGGGCCTAAATGCGCCAGATCAATTTCGCCAATATTGGACAATTCACTGGGTAGAAGCCGCGTCTCTGGGCCTGCATCGCCTGGATAAAAGCCCGTGATTTGATTGCCATGATCGTCGCTAATGATGGTGCAGCGCGCGCTGATAGGGCTGTTTGGGGCGATCGCCACGTAATCACAGTTTACGCCTGCCTCAAAAAGGTGTCGGCGGTAGCTGTCTTCAAAGTCATCACCCGCATGGGACAACAGGGTGGTTGGAACGCCCAATAAACCAAGCCCATAAGCGATATTGCCCCCACAGCCGCCATAACAGGTACGGTATTCATGAATGGGGAGCGAGGCGTTTAATGCCTCGACTCGGTATTCAGTTTGATATTGCTTGAACGACCCCTGAAACCGCAATAAATGATCAAAGGCGAGGCTGCCGCAAACGAGGATCTTTTGGGATGGGTTTAGCATGAAATTACTCACGCGCCGCAGCAAACGCTTCGCACGCTTGAATAAGGGTTTGAAGATGCCCAGTTGAGACATCTTTATGCAGTACCCAGCGGGTACCGGATATTTTAATGTCGAGATCTGCTAAATACTGAGTGAGCGCGGGTAAAGTCTCGCCTGACATAGTGAGAAAAATCATATTGGTTTCAACGGGTTCCGTCAGCGTAAATCCCGGAATCTTGCTGAGCGCCTCACCCAGAAAACGCGCGTTCTTGTGATCCTCGGCCAAACGCGTCACATTATGCTCGAGGGCGTAGAGGCCGGCCGCGGCCAGGATGCCCGCTTGGCGCATTCCGCCGCCAAGCATTTTCCGCCATCGACGAGCTCGCTGGATGAAATCTGCTTCGCCGACCAGTACAGAGCCGGCTGGTGCGGCCAACCCTTTTGATAAACAAATTGATATAGAATCAAAGGGTTGGCATATTTTTTTAAGTTTTAAATCAAGTTTTTCAGCGGCGTTGAATATGCGGGCGCCATCCAGATGGCAAACTAGGCCATTGCTGCGCGCAAGGCCCGTGGCGGCATCGGTATACGCTTGTGATACCGCCTTGCCGCCGACGGTATTTTCTAAGCAGAGGAGCCTGGTTTTTGCGAAATGGATGTCATCGGGCTTAATGACGCGTTGAATGTCCTGAAGGTCTAACTCACCGCGCGCATTCCAAGGGATCGGTTGGGGTTGAATACCGCCTAAAACGGCGGCGCCGCCGGCTTCGTATTTGTAGGTGTGTGCGTCTTGGCCAGCGATGTATTCGTCGCCTCGGCCACAATGACTGAGCAGAGCGCACAAATTACTTTGGGTGCCGGAGGCGAGGAAGAGGCCGGATTCTTTGCCGGTGCGGTCAGCAAGGGTTGCCTCCAGAAGATTAACCGTCGGATCATCCCCGTAAACATCATCGCCTAGGGGGGCTTCAAGCATGGCGGCACGCATCCCCGCGCAAGGTCGCGTGACGGTATCGCTTCGTAAATCAATCATGGTGTCAAAACCTTGGAGGAAGCCATTTCAAAAGGGGTATCTTAATGGAACCGTTGCGCTTCGTCATCGGTTGACTGGTTTGGGCAGTGGACCTTCTCATTGGGCCTGGGGCTTGGTGCGCAATATTTTGATCGATTAGCGGGTTCACCGCCTTAAGGCACCGTGGTGCTTGTCAGAGCCTAATGCTCAGCTGCTGGACGGGTGCTTTTGTGTAGTCAAAAAGCGCGGCCTGATAGCGCGCGATAAAAGGGCGCGTCTTTTTTCGTGTTGTTGACCCAATCGTTGGGCAAGGCGTTCAGCAATCTTCAAATTTAGGCGACGTTAAACATCGCCCGGTTTGGGATTGCTGGTAAACTTCAAGGGTAACCGTTTGGGATATAAGCGATATGACGCCGCCGAAGATCACCGTTGTTGGTTGTGGGTATGTTGGGATGTCTCTTAGCGTACTCTTGGCTGAGCAATACACCGTCACCGTGCTGGATATTGATCCTGCTCGAGTTGCATTGGTGAATGCGCGGCAATCGACGGTGGTGGATCCCGATATCACCGCGTTTTTTAAGTCAAAGACGCTCGACCTTAAAGCAACTTTGTCTGCCGAATCGGCTTATGAATCGGCCGATGTCATCATTATTGCAACGCCAACGAATTATGACTCGGATACCAATTCGTTCGACACGGGCAGCGTTGATGCCGTGGTGGCCGCGGTTGCTGCGTGTAACAGCAGCGCGATCATCGTGATCAAATCGACGGTACCGGTCGGACACACAGAAAAATTGGCTGCCCGCTTCAACGACAGGGTCATTTTGTTTTCGCCTGAATTCTTACGGGAAGGGCAGGCCCTGCAGGATAATTTGTACCCCAGCAGGATTATCGTCGGCGGGCCTTCCGCCTCCTGCCAATTCTTTTCTGAGATACTGCGCTCGGTTGCCGTGACACCGGATGTGGACGTGCTGGTGATGTCATCCTCGGAAGCCGAGGCGGTCAAACTGTTCGCTAATACCTATTTAGCGATGCGCGTGTCGTTCTTTAACGAGCTAGACAGTTATGCGCTAACGCACGATTTGGACACCGAGGGTATCATTCGAGGCGTGTGTCTCGATGAGCGCATTGGCTCAGGCTACAACAATCCATCCTTTGGTTATGGCGGTTATTGTTTACCGAAAGATCCGAAACAACTCCGTGCAAATTATGATCAGGTGCCGCAAACCCTGATCCAGGCGATTGTGTCCTCCAATGTCGCT
>JABGTE010000040.1 GCA_018647445.1 Gammaproteobacteria bacterium | reverse complement strand
GTGTGATCGACGTGGCATGCCTGAATTTGATGGGGCGACAAGCTGAGTTTGATGAGCAAGATAATATATTGTGGATGGGCGTCTTACAGTCGCTCAATGCTTATCAGATGTATCGTCAACAGGTGCAAGATCGGATAAATGGACCCGAGGTGGTCGAGTTTTTGCTAAAAGATCCTGCGTTTCCGAGAAGTGTCCAGCACTGTCTTGCTGAGGTGGCCAGTAGTTTTAAACATTTGCCGCGGCATCAACCGGCGCTGATGGCCGTCAATCGAGCAAAGCGCGCGATCGGCAGAGCGGTCACAACGGACCTGTTACAAAGCCAAGGGCTTCATGATTTTATCGACCAGACTCAGGCTGATATCTCGACAACTCATACTAAGTTATCCCAGACTTGGTTCCTGTCTTAACGACTTGAGCGCTCGGACGCTGCGGACTGATCCCAAGCCTGACTCCAAGCGATTGGGGGCATATTGTTAAAGGCTTCCTTAAGGCGATCATCCCAAGCTGCGTTCAGCTTTCTTAAGTATTCACTCGACTCTTCGAAACGGTACCGTCGCTCGTTGGTCAGGCTATCGGCTTCGTACATCAGCACCTCGATGGGTGGGCCTACGGTTAAGTTACTGCGCATGGTTGAATCCATGGAAACCAAACCGCACAAGGCCGCTGTCTCTAAGCTGATCTCACTGGAGATGATGCGGTCTAAAATCGGTTTGCCATACTTACTTTCACCAATTTGAAGGTATGGTGTATCCCGTGAGGTGGTGATGTGATTGCCTTGTGGGTAGATTAAGTAAGCGCCCGGCTTCTGGCCTTGGATTTGTCCGCCAACGATGAAGCTCGCCTCGAAGGCTTTTCCGCCCCCAGTGTGCTTCTCTTGATGCTCAGCCGAGCACTCGCCCAAGTAATCTGCGATGTCCTCAAGGGTCTCAAGGTTGGCGAAACTGCGCGCAGCTTGCCGTTTCGCGTCTTTTTTAATCTGGGCAATAACCCCTTGGGTCGTGGCTAAGTTGCCCGAGGACAGCACAACCAACTGCCGTTGCCCGGGGGCCTCAAAACAAAACATTTTTGAATAGGTTGAAACATTATCAACGCCAGCATTCGTCCTTGAATCACTGACAAAACATAAACCGGCATCTGTTCGAATCGCGACACAATAGGTCATTGACGGCCTCTAATGAAAATCGGGGTGAAACACTGACAATACACAAACTAACATTTTCACGACTAAGTCTAACATCAGAAACCGGCGCAGGCGGCTTTAATTAGCCAGTTTTACTGAGAACCTTTATTAACCGCCTTAAAGTGTTGCCGTTGCGGTAGGCGACGATAAAAGGCCAGTGAGGTAGGTCTCGATCTTGTTCTTGGCGGGGTTTTCAATATCCGTAAACTGCACGCCAATGCCTGGCTTGTGCGGTGCTTTGACTTCTTTTCCAGCCAGCCAAACGACTTTCACAGCTAAAGGAATTTGCTCAGCTTCATCGAGCAAGGTTAACAACAAGAAAAACTCATCACCCATCTTATGATCTTGATCCGGCTCGATGAAGAGCCCGCCGTTTTGAATAAACGGCATGTAGCTTTGCTGCAACTGACGCAGATCTTTCACGGTATAAGGCAGAATGTTTTTGTTCGCCTTGCGGCGCTGCAATGTTTTCAAAATCGGTCTCGACTTAAGCAGGTTGAAAATTTTGCCCTAACGGGTCTGTTTCCACAAGGTGGTTTCTAGGCGGTGTCTTTCTGGGTCATTAAAAAATGCTCTAACAACAGCTCGCCATTCAAGTTGTTACTCGCGCCAGACAAAGATCTGGCCTTACCGCACTCGTCGGCCAACCGTGAAAGCGCTTTGGTTGACCAATTGCCGGCCAATTCATCGATCAGCGCCTGAAACACACCGCGATTCGCAGACTGCGGCAAAAACTGTTGGCGTTGAGCGATGGCAGTTGCTCGATACAGAAGCTCATACGGTAGGCTTGGCGCTTCTTTAGCAGCAAGCTTTTTTGTTGTCTCGAGGGGCCCACAGTACCCTTTTACCCATTCGGTTAGAGCGGCGACCATCGCAAGGCGTTGCGCTACCTGCTCGCTATCAATCAATGCTTGCGCGCTGATCGGTCTGCGTCCCGTGATCGCATAAACGTCTTCAAGAAGTTCCGGGTCAGCATCGGGGCTGGTTTCAATCAACCACCGTAAACCTTCTTCATCTGTTGGGGTTGAAAGATTTAAGCGCTGGCATCGGCTTCGGATCGTTGGGAGCAGGCGCGCCGGGCTTGT
>JABGTE010000116.1 GCA_018647445.1 Gammaproteobacteria bacterium | reverse complement strand
GCCCAAAGAACCCAAACTCGCAGCATCGGGGGCATAATGGAATTCGGACTCTCTCAGGAACAAGTACTCCTTCAAGACAGCATCACGCGCTACTTAAAAGACCAAGTGCCCCTGGATAAGGTCCGCGCGGTGGCCGAAGACTCCGGACTAGATCAATCGGTTTGGCACGGGCTATCAGAGCTCGGCCTCGCCGGGCTCATCATTCCAGAGGCTCATGGCGGCGTGGGGTTAGGCCTTCTCGACGCCGTAGTGGTGGGTGAGACACTGGGCTACCACATCACACCTGGCCCCTTCCTCAGCACTGCAATTATGGCGCCGAGCCTATTAATAGCCTCGGGACAAACAGACCGTCTTGCAGATATTGCCGCCGGACGCTACCGAGTCGGGATTGCACTATCTGAAGCAGTGGGCGCACGGCTGGATGCCGGCATGACAGTCTCTGATGGCCGACTCACTGGCAAAGCACTGTTTGCGCTGGATGCTTCGGCCGATGCCTACATCGTGAACGGCCCTAACCGACAGCTATACTGGGTCGACTCAAAGGATCCCGGCTTCACCCGAACCCTACTCACCACCATCGACAAAACCCGCACCCTTTGCGAGCTGAAACTCGATCAGGTTGATGCCGCCTTAATGACCGATGATCCGGCGGTGCTACAAGCAGGTCTTGATGCGGGCCGAATCGTTCAAGCTGCGGATTCGCTTGGCGCCGCTCAATGCATGCTGGATCAGGCGGTGGTGTACGCCGGTCAGCGCGAGCAATTCAACCGAGTGATCGCCTCTTTTCAGGCCGTCAAACACATGTGTGCCGAAATGGCATCCCAGCTAGAACCCTGCCGGGCACTCATTTGGTATGGCGGACACGCTTTGTCGGAGAGCGACGGCGCGGCGCGGTTAACGGTTTGCCATGCCAACGCGCATCTATCCGAGGTTGCACAATTTGTGGCAAGAACCAGCACCGAGGTCCACGGCGGGATGGGCTTTACCGATTTGGTCGGCCTGCATTACTGGTTTAAGCGAATCGGCGCCAACCGCCAGTTGTTAGGATCACCGGAACTGCTGAGAGAGGAGGCCGCGCGTATTCAGATGCTTGTGGATTAATGCGCCATAAAGGTCCAAACTTTTCCTATTCACTATTTACGCGACCAAGATATTAACGCGCTCAATGCCAGTCAATATCCCAGCACGCTGCAACCCCGATGATCGGATAAAACTGCTTTGAATACGTTTATTCGAAAAAGCGCGTTGATCAGCCTATCCTTGGGATTGCTCGCAGGCGCTTTGTTATTTTCATGGAGCCTTTTAGGTGATTGGAGCCGCGTTTCTGAGCAGGTACGTGCGCAAAACACGCAAACCCTTCAACTACTCTTACCCACCTTAATCGACCTCGACACCACCCATCAGACCGAGCGCTTGAACGCAACCTTGACCCGCTTGCTGGAGCGCTCGAGCTTTCAACAGGTGGTGCTGCAGCGCGGCACAACTTCCTACTATGTCGCAGAGCAATCTCAACAAAATCTCACCAGACCCGTACTCGACATGCTGACGCCACAATTTATTACGCTTTCGGTCTCTGAGCGATCGTCGATTGGCGATCAGGCCCCAATGCGTTTATCTGCAACCCTGAACGCCCATCAAGCGTTTGACGGGTTTGTAAATCGGCATTGGCAGTTTGCTCGAATTGGCCTCTTAAGAACCCTTCTCATTATTTTAATTGTGGTCCTAATCTTCGAATTTGTCGCAATCCGACCCCTGCGTGCGCTGGGGCAACGCGTCAAAGGTGACGGTTCAGAGCTCAGCCTCCTGCCCGAGGGCAACCCAGCGGATGCGATTGAGATCAAGCAGCTATCACGCGCTTTTAACGAACGCGTTGAGAGTATTTTCAGACTGCAATTTGAAAATCAAAGTCTGGTTGCCGCACTCAGGGCGGCACCCGACTGCTGCCTAATCGTCAATCTTGAGTCTGGCAATTTACTGTTTTGTAATGACGCCGCCGAAGCGCTCTTTGGCCGCACCAATGCTGAACTCCGCGCTCGACCCATCTGGGATCTTTGGCATCAAGATCGACAAGATTTTGAAAGCGATGCGAGAGCGGCGCAACAGATGTTAGGACAATTCTTGAAATTCATCCTAGAGTCGGAGCGGCCCGATGGATCAAGCGTTCCCATCGAAGTCCACATGACAACCTTCAACTTGGATGAGCAACAAAGGGGGCTTATTTTCGCCCGAGACATCAGCGAACGGGGCGCGCTGTTACGACGCGTTGCAGACAATCAAAAAGCCAATGCCATTCGAACCCTAGCGGGCGGTCTTGCGCATGACTTGAATAACCGCATTCAAATTGCCGCGGGCCATCTTGACCTAATCGATCCGGAATCGCTCTCCCAGACCGACAAGACATCTTTAATGACAGCTCGCCAAGCCATCCTACAAAGCGCAAAACCCATCGACCAACTCCTTAAATACTCAGAGCAGAAAATTTTGGATACCGCGCCTGTGGCCCTCGCTTTGTGTTTAGAACGACATAGAGAGGCCTTCCTCCAGGCCGCTGCACCCTGCCAACTTAACCTTGATATTCAGGATAAAACGCTTACCGTTGAAACCAATGAAGCCAGGCTGGTTGCTAGCTTGGTGCAACTCCTCAACAATGCAAGCGACGCGACCCCATCAGGACAAAGCGCGGTTTCGCTGACCCTCGTGCGATGCGCCCTTTCAACCCCAATTGCTGGGGCTCAGCAAACTATCCCAGCGGGACGCTACGCCAGTCTCATCATCACGGATCAAGGTCGGGGCATCGCTAAAGCGGACCGCTCCCAAATCTTCGACCCGTTTTTCTCAACCAAAACCCTTGAACAAGGCGGCGGCATGGGCCTCAGCGTAGTGGTTGGCTTTCTTCAAGCCACCGCCACCTACCTAACGCTGCAATCGGAACAAGGGCAAGGCACCACCTTTACCTTACTGCTCCCAGAGATTGAAACCGACCCAAGCGTCGTCTAAAAGACTAAGCAACCGCACCAGAGGACTTTAGGGCCTCGAGCGCATCACTCGAAAAACCAAAATCTGCCAATACTTGGTCCGTATCTTGGCCGTGGGCCGGTGCGTGACCGGCAACTGGCAATGATTCGCCGTTGAATTTCGCGGGCGATCGAACCAGGCGCATCGCCCCCATCAGCGGATGATCCCGTTCAACAATGGTTCCATTACTTTCGAGCTGCGGTTGGTTCAACACTTCTGCACGTGACAGGCAACGTGCTGCCGGCACCTCGTTTTCAATCAGGCGCGCTAAAATAACATCCGTTGGCAACTGCTTAAAAGCGTCTGCCAAAGCCGCACGATAGGCATCTATGTTCTGTAACAAACTCTCCATAGAATTGAAACGCGGGTCGGACATCAAGGACTCTTTACCGAGCGCTTTAAGCACCCCAGATCGCTGCCGATCGGTTGCGGCTGACATCGTAATCGCGCCATCTTGGGTCTCAGTTAACTCATAAATGAGGTCAGATAAAAGGGGCTGCCCCGCGATATCCGAATCCAACAAGGTATCGTTCATAAACGAATCTGGATAGATAAAAAATAGCCCCGCATCGATCATTGCCACATCAACATGCTGACCTTCACCTGTGTTAGCCCGCACCAGCAAGGCCCCGGTAACCGCCTGCATAGCGGTATACGCCGTAATCTTGTCGCACATCAGGTTCCGAATAAACGTGTGGCCTTCCCCGCCCTGAGACGCCGTCATTCCAACATGCGCCTGAATAATGGGGTCATAAGCCGGCGCCTTAGACAGCGGCCCCGTCGTGCCAAACCCTGAGACCGCCAAATACACCAAGCGCGGATTGATGCCTCGGAGATGAGCACTGCCTAGTCCAAGGGAATCCATAACACCGGGTCGAAAGTTATGAATAATCACGTCAACTTGCGGGATTAAATCGAGAATCAGCTGCTGGCCCGCAGCCTGCTTCAAATCCACCTTGATCGATTGCTTGCCCCGGTTACAGTTGGCAAACAGCGCGCTGATACCGCCCTTCGCAGCGCCGATATAACGCATGGGATCCCCCATATCCATCGGCTCGACTTTGATGACCCGAGCACCTTGATCCGCCATCATCATTGCAGCAAAACTGGCCGTAATCATTGTTGAAAATTCGAGTACGGTTATGTTTTCAAATGGTTTCATCGGCCTTTTCTCCTCGTTTTCCTAATGCTAGCGCAAGCCCTTGCTTGAGGCGACCCCCCAAAAACCAAGCACTTATTGGCCGTGGGAAAATGCATAAAGAGGACAGTGTGCGCGAAAAGGACAAAACCAATACGATTTTTTTCGCCTGTTCCAGCCAAATGCCTTAACATCACCGCATGAAGCATCGACACCTCATCATCGCAATAATCAGTACCGCCTTGCTGCTGCCAAAGTTTGGGTTTGCTGACTCAGAGCTGCTCAAGCCTTGCCCGGTCAGTACCCATAGTAAAATTCTAGACTATGAAGATAAAGCGCTCTGCGCCCGTGTCGCTCTGCCCGAGGCAAATCAAGACAACGCGCGCTCAATCTCGCTGAACGTTGTTGTATTACCTGCAACCACCCGAGCAAAGCAAGCAGACCCCATAGTATTACTAGCAGGCGGGCCCGGCCAGTCGGTGGTTTCAGTTGGGCCCTCCTGGGCCGGCCGATTTGAAAACCTACGCAAGCATCGCGACTTCTTGCTCATCGATCAGCGCGGTACCGGCGACTCAAACTCGTTGGCGTGTGCAGAAGCCTTAGCACCGATTTTTGATGAGAGTGATCTTAACAATGATGTGAATCTCGTCCTGGACCAGCAAATCACAGCCTTGAAAGACTGCTTAACAACCCTCGATGCCGACCCACGATTTTACACAACGATCGATGCTGCCGCCGATCTAGAAGCAGTTCGACAACGCCTTGGCTACCCCGCTATGAACCTCTTCGGCATCTCTTATGGCACGCGGATCGCGCTGGTCTTTAACCGTCTATACCCAGATGCCGTTCGCAGCCTCTTACTCGATGCTGTAGCCCCCGTAGATATGCTGATCCCCGCCCGAGTTGGCCTCGACGCAGATCTTGCCTTTACGCGAATCACAGCAGAATGTTACGAGGCACCAAGCTGTCAGAAAGCCTTTCCAGACCTACCCGCGCAACTCCTGCAAGCAGAACAACGTCTTCGTCAAACCCCCAATCAGCTAATCACGAACCCGCTCACGGGCGAGCAGCAAAACGTGACCCTAGATCCCCGGGTAATCAATCGGCTCTTGCGCAGCGCGCTGTACAGCAGAACGCTGAGACAGGTTATTCCGCTTGCCATTAGCGAAGCCTCGAAGGGTCGCTGGCAAGTCCTTGCAGGCATCGCCCAGGTGCTCTCACCTGACGCCAGTGCCAACGACTTGAGTCTTGGCATGATGGCCTCGGTCTTATGCAGCGAAGATATGAGCCGGATGACGCCGCAGCCACAAAACGGCGTCTACTTCGATAATGCGCTGCAGGAACTCTTAGCTGGCATCTGCCCGGTTTGGCCCCATATCCCGGTTGCTGAGGATTACTTTCTACCCGTCGCCAGTCAGATCCCCGCACTCCTCATGTCTGGGACCGAAGACCCGATCACACCCCCGGTGTACGCCGAACGCGCGTTGGCATTTTTACCAAACGGCCATCACATAGAAGTCGTTGGCGGCGCTCACGGCGTGTCTCAACTGGGGTGCCTACCGACACTTATCGAGGGCTTTTTAAAGGATTTGAGTTTCAGTAGCGATGAGGCTCAATGCGTTCAAACGATTCAAGGCCAGCCATTTTTCACAAACTACGCGGGCCCTTTTGAGACCGAAGTGGAGGCCACAGCTGATGATTGAAGTTTCGGGTTTAAAAAAAACCTTTGGTGATGTCGTCGCAATCGAGAATGTCTCCTTCAATGCAGCGGACGCGCGCGTCACCGGCCTGCTGGGGCACAATGGCGCCGGTAAATCAACCTCCCTTCGCGTGTTGTACGGACTGATTAAGCCAGAAACGGGCTACGCCAAAATCGACGGTATCGATGTCAGCCAGGACCGTATTACAGCTCAATCAAAACTTGGCGTCCTCCCCGATGGACATGGGCTCTATACTCGGTTAACCGCGCGCGAGCATCTGCAATATTTCGGCCGCCTGCACGGCTTGTCAGATGACCGTATTGAAGCACGCAGCGAAGAGCTCATTCGAATGCTGGACATGCAGGGCATTGCCGACCGCCGAACCGAGGGATTTTCCCAAGGCGAGCGCATGAAGGTTTGCTTGGCCCGCGCGCTGATTCACGATCCCCGCCATGTGGTTTTAGACGAGCCCACCAATGGCTTGGATGTCATGACCACACGCAAAGTTCGCGAGCTCATCACAGAACTCAGAGCCCTTGGCCTCTGTGTTTTATTTTCGAGCCACCTCATGTACGAGGTTGCGAAACTTTGCGACGACATTGTCATCATTGCTGAAGGTCGCGTCGTCGCTGTTGGATCCCCTGAAGAAATTCGCGCCGCTGCCGGCGTCGACAACCTCGAAGATGCCTTTGTCTTGCTCTCGGAACAGGCCGTAAGCGTATGAACGTAGTTCGAGCAGTCCTTATCAAAGAACTCAAAGATGGCCTGCGCGACCGCCGCGCTCTGCTGTCCGCTTTTTTGTTTCCGTTACTTGCACCGGTTTTTATCTACGGTTTGATGACGCTCGTGATCAAACAAAACACGGAGTCTGAGGACTTGGTCCTACCGGTCATTGGCCAAGCCTACGCCCCCGCCCTCATGCATCAATTCGAGGAGGCAGGCTTCACCCTCGAAGTCTTCGACGGGTCGCCCGAGGCCGCCGTCCGCGACAAATCCGTTGAGCTCGTTGTTCAAGTGCCGGAAGACTATCAAGAAACCATGGCCAATTTTGAGCTGACTCGGGTTTTGGTGATTCATGACGGCTCACGTAACGACACCCGAACCATTGTGCGCAAAGTACGACGCCTCATTACCAACTACAATAATGAACTCGCCGCATTGCGCCTCATTGCACGCGGTGTATCACCAAAAATCATGCAAGGGGTTCGCGCCAAGAATTCAGATGTTGCCAGTGATGAGCAGCGCGCGGCTAATCTGCTCAACTTCATTCCAATCTACGTGCTGATGGCAGCATTTGTCTGCGGTCTCGGCCTTGCCATTGATAACACAGCGGGCGAACGTGAACGTCGGAGTTTGGAGCCGCTCTTAATTAATCCGGTGACCCGAACCGCGTTGGTTTTTGGGAAATGGCTTGCTGCCAGCGCGCTCGCCGGTGCCGGCATGATCATCACACTCGGCTTGTGCCTCGCGGCGATGCTGGCGCTACCGATTGACGAGTTGGGTTTAAATTTCACGTTAACCCCAGGTCAAATCTTGATGCTATTACTTGCAATCTTACCCGTGCCGATGTTTGCCAGTAGCCTTCAGCTGCTGCTTGGCTTGTTCGCAAAATCTTTTAAAGATGCACAATCCTACGTTGGCATCTTGGTTTTTATCCCAGTTGTTCCGACCCTCGTCCTGCAATTTTTACCCGTTGCAAGCAGCCTCTGGATGTATTTCGTACCGATCTTTGGTCAGTCTCTCATGATCAAAGAAATTCTAGGCGCCGAAACCATTCCACTGCTCGCCTATCCCGCTGCCTTCATTACGACCTTTGCAACAAGTTTGCTGGTTTGCTGGCTTACGGGCCGACTATTGAATCAAGAGCGGGTAATTCAGAGTTAGTCCGATCGTGAGAGGCGGCCTTCTGCTCGACTACTCCCGAGACTGAAGAAGGCAATGCCAAGACGGCAGTTGGATCAATGTTTTCATTCGGTACGAGCTTGTCGTTCAGGCTGATTGCCTCTGGGGTTAACGCCGACCCGATTGATTCAATGGGGGCCACAGCGGAAGATGCGACCGATGTTAATGCTTGAAGCTCCGCGCCGGATTCAGCTTGCGGACTGGGCGTCCCTTGGGCTTGATCAGGCGCGACAGACCCGTTCGCCCCACCGGGCGATGCCTCATCGGTTAACGTCAGATACGCCATTGCCAGTATCAAGGAAATGATCCCGCCTACCACATACTGCCATCGATCACTCATAGCTCTTCACTCTGATGCCCATATATTACGTTGCCGGCCATTAAACGCTGCGCAATTGAAGCCGTTAATAAACCACCCCCTCGATAGTCTACACCCCATAGAGTGCACCCCACAGGGTCGACCTCACAAGCGATACCCGTTATGTTAATCGCCTTGGTCCAACAACACACATTTTTCAGCGAGCACTAAGCCATGACCGATTACCAGCCTCTAGCCATTCCGGAACAGCAGCAAAAACCTGCGAGCGAGCATACGCGAGCACATCAGGCTAGGGTCCGCAATCAACTGCCTTTAAGCGAGACGAAAAGTTTCGACAATGCCCGCAAAGGCTTCATCAAAACCCTCGAGCCGATGCAAATAGCCCATCAACAGGCCGATCGAATGGTTTTTGACCTCACCAAATTCGAGTTCCTAAAAGACGAAAGCCCGGAAACAGTCAACCCGTCGCTTTGGCGACAAGCGCAGTTAAATGCCCAACACCACGGCTTGTTCGAGGTGGTCGATGGGATCTATCAGGTCCGGTCATTTGATATTGCGAATATGACCTTAGTGCGAGGCGAAACCGGCTGGATCATCATTGACCCCCTGACTTGCACGGAGTCCGCGCGTGCTGCGCTTGCGCTTGCCAATGACCACTTAGGACATCGCGATGTGGTCGCGGTGATTCACACCCACAGCCATGTCGATCATTTCGCTGGGATCTTAGGGGTGACCACCCCGGCAGCCGTGAGCGCAGGCGAGGTCGCCATTATTGCGCCCAAGGATTTCGTACAAGAGGCACTTAACGAAAACGTCCTTGCCGGCAATGTTATGGGTCGACGCGCCACTTATATGTACGGCAACTTGTTACAACCATCGCCCACTGGCTTTGTCTCAACCGGCTTGGGGGCAGCGCTTGCGCTTGGCACCACCGGCTTTATTGTGCCCACCGACATTATTGAAACCAATGCGGAAATCCGAGTCGTTGATGGCATCACCATCGAATTTCAGTTAACCATGGGCTCGGAGGCACCGGCGGAGATGGTGTTTTATTTTCCGCAATACAAAGCGCTGTGTATGTCCGAGATCACCTCCCACCATTTACACAACATCTATACACCGAGGGGCGCTCAGGTTCGAGATGCCCTTGCTTGGTCTAATCAGATCCAAGAATCCATCGACCGCTTTGGATCTCGTTTAGAGGTTGAATTCGCGAGCCATCACTGGCCAACCTGGGGTCAATCAGAGGCCGTGCAGTACCTCAAACAACAGCGAGACCTGTACCGTTACATACACGACCAAACCTTAAGGCTGGCGAACATGGGCTATGGCCCAGACGACATTGCCGAGAGCCTTGAGTTGCCGGCAAGTTTGGCCCGAGAGTTCCACTGCCGAGACTATTACGGGACAGTTAAACACAACGCCAAAGCCGTTTATGTAAAATACCTTGGTTTCTTCGATGGCAACCCAGCCCGTTTAAATCAGCATACCCCGAGGCAGCGCGCTATTCGTACCCTCGAATTTATGGGCGGTAGCGACGCCATTCTTGCCCGCTGCCAAGCTTATTTTGAAGCCGGCGACTACCGCTGGGTCGCTGAGGTACTCAATCACGTTATCACCGTCGAGGTCGATCACTTACCCGCCAGGGCGATGCTCGCGGATGCGTATGAGCAAATGGGCTACCAAGCCGAATCCGGTCCATGGCGAAATTTTTATCTATGCGGGGCCTTAGAATTACGCCATGGGTTACCCCACGGCAGTCGGTACGGGCCGAGCGCGGGGATGGCCGAGGGCATGCCGCTGGCGAATATCTTTGAAGCGATGGCCGTTAGGCTCAACGGCCCAAAGGCCGCCCAACACCCGCTGCGTATGAATTTACAACGCACCGATGGCGAGCCCGTGCTGATCGAGATTGAAAATGGCGTCCTTCATGCCCAGTTTGATCAAACCGACGAAACCGCATCACTCACAATCGAAAGCACCGACGCCGCCTTCAAGGCGTTGATCCTAGGACTGAAGGACCCGGTTGAGATGGTCACGCAGGGCGAGGTACGCCTCATTGGAGATGCCCAAACGCTCGCGACCTTTCGCAGTCTGTTTGATCAGTTTGAACGCCGCTTCCCAATCGTCACCTCAATGCCGGAGATCGAAAGCCATGCGGATTGATGCTGAGGTTCGATTCTGGCGTCGTACGAACACGCCAGAACGATTTCACGAGATGCCGCTGTTAACCCAAGATTATCTCCCACAGCATCTGGAGCCGCATCTTATGGAGCACGGCTTCACAGGGTGTATCGCGGTTCTGGAAAATGAACTTACTGCGCTGTCATCAATGGAGCACGATACCCTCATAGCTTCACGCCATATTTTAGGCATCGTGCCAAGGCTTCCAGAGCACGCCCGGCTAGCATCAAATCCAGAGGCGGGCATCCTAGGCTATCACCTTCCAGTTTTTACTGGCTCGACGCCGCAATTGAAACAGCTTGATACGCTTTGTGACCTCGGTTTACCGCTGTCGGTAGACCTCGCCCGCACACCCCTTGCGTCCCTTCGCGATTTGATTGAGGCGAAACCCACCCTGCAAGTTATTTTAAATCATTACGGCAGACCGGAAGGGGAACCTGATGAATTTGAGACTGCGAATGATCCCTGGCTAAGCGCCCTGCAGTGGCTGCATGAACATCCCCAAACCGTGATCACATTATCCGGGCTGATCAATCCCAGCGACGCGGGGCATTTCGATGACTGGGACCTGCCGGAGGCTCACTTTAAACCAAGACTTGCCGATCTAATGGCGGTTTTTGGGGAGGATAGAATATTGTTCAGTTCAAACTGGCCCATAGGCCTCATGAGCGCGAGTTTCGAAGATACTCTGGATCTGATGACCACTTTAATCGACGCCTTATCGCCCACGAGCTTGGCCAAAATCATGGGCCTCAATGCAGCTCGCTGCTATGGGATTGAACCCTAGCATGCGGATCGGATTACTTCACCCGGGCGCAATGGGCGCGGCCGTCGGCGCGTGTTTCGCGGCTTGCGGACATACGGTCAGTTGGGTCGCCTACACCAGAAGCCAAGCAACCCAAGTCCGAGCCGCACGGGCCGGGCTTCTGCCTTGCATGGACCTTTCTGAGCTCACCCAAAGCGCGGAGCTTATCGTTAGCGTGTGTCCGCCTCATGCCGCTATCGAGGTTGCCCGAGACGTCGCAGCAACTGGTTATCACGGCCGATACCTAGAGGCCAATGCCATTGCACCGTCGAAGCTGCGAGCGGTTGATGCGCTCTTGTCGGAGCACCAAATTCACTTAATCGATGGCTGTATTATCGGCGGACCCGTTTGGCCCAATGAGCCCTCCGACAGCCAAACCACACTGCACCTGTCGGGTACGGGCGCAAACGAAGTCGCCGCTTTGTTAGCAGGATCACCCTTGGAAACCGCCGTCCTATCGGATCGAGCTGGCGATGCCAGCGCCTTGAAAATGGTGTTCGCCGCATTCAGCAAAGGCAGCGCTGCTTTAACGGCAGAGATTTTAAATGTCGCGGAGCAGTATGGTGTGCGCAAGCCGTTGAGCGAGGCACTTGGCCAAAAAATTACCGCGCAATGGCATCGCTCTCTGGCTGGCACCGCGTCTAAAGCCTGGCGGTTCAAAGGCGAGATGCAAGAGATTGCCGAGACGTTCGATGCGGTCGGAGCCGAACCAGGCTTTCATCAAGCAGCAGCGGCGGTTTATCAAAAGCTCAGTGTCCACAAAGACTGGGAAACAAAACCTGAACTAAGCAGCCTCTTGGCCTCACTGGCTAATGGCAAGTCACCGAAACCGAACTAGGCGCCAGATCATGACTATCGAACTCGGCTTTCATATTGGCCAACAAAATATTGCTCTTACGGACCTACGCGCACTTTGGCGACGGCTTGATCAAAATGGCGCGGATTGGATCTCCCTGTGGGATCATTTTTACGAGGCGCCGCCTGCCGGCGGCACTCAAGATCACTTCGAAGCAGTTAGTTTGCTTGGCGCACTCGCTGCCGATACCCAAAACGCGCGGGTTGGATGCCTGGTCTTTTATGTGGGTTATCGCAACCCGGCGCTGCTCGCAAAAATGGCCTCATCCCTCGACCATATTTCCAATGGCCGCTTCGAACTCGGATTGGGCGCAGGCTGGCATGCTCAGGAAGCCGCAGCCTACGGATTTGATTTCCCCACTATTGGCACTAGACTCGATATGCTTGATGAGGCCGCAGAGATTATCTCAAGCCTCTTAACCCAGCCTAGGACAACCTTTCACGGCGCCCATTTTTCCGTAGAGAATGCCAGTAATCTACCTCGGCCACTAAACCCCAAACTGCCAATATGGATCGGCGGGCTTGGCCCTAAGAAGACTCTGCGCATTGTCGCTCAGCGGGCAACGGGCTGGAATGCAGCCTACGTCAGTCCAGAGCAGTTCGGGCATCTCAACCAAACGCTAAATCAGTGGTGCGAGCGCCTTGGCCGGGACCCAGCTGAGATTGAGCGTAGTGTCAATTTGAGTTTCCACTTGGGGTTAACGGCGACTGACCTAAAAGACGAACATGCCCGTATTGATTCGGACTGGGGACCGCAAGCAGCACGCATTCGCGCGGGCTCACTGGTCTGCACGCCAAGCCAAGCCATTGACAAAATCTTGGCCTACCATCAGCAAGGGGCGAGCCTAATCAACATCGCGCTGCGTGCACCCTGGCGGGAAGATGCCCTAGACCGCTATCTCAATGACGTGATGCCAGCGGTCAGAGCGGCAGTCGGTTAGCCTCGAGCAACCTCGAGCATGTCCGCAACCCGCGTAAACTTCACTCTCGGACGGTCGCTTGCGACGCCCTTAGCCACTTCCGCTTCATCGATTTTTTTCCAGTCCGCAAAGCTGACAAAATCCGGCTGGCGACTCTGAATCAACTTCAATACGGCCTCGGCAGACGGCGCACTCGGCTCAAACAAGCGGTTCGCCTGAAGGTCTTGCATCATCAACCCAACGGTTTCTTGCGCGCAGGTTTTATTGGTGCCGATCACCCCGCTGGGACCGCGCTTGATCCAACCCGCAGTGTAGAGACCAACTACTTGATCACCTGCGGCATCAACCGCTCGCCCGCCTTCATTTAAAATGGTGCCCCAACTCTCGTTGAATGGCACATCCGGCAACGGCTGCCCGCGATACCCCACTGAACGAAATACAAGACCCGCCGGAATCACTTCCTCGCGTTCCGTTGCAACCGCTTTCAATTGTCCTCGATCATCCAACACCAAATCATTTTGCAGGAGTTTTACTGCACCAACTCGGCCATCAGCTTCAACCAGCTCGGTCGGTGAGACGCAAAACCGAATGTGCAGCTGCCTCGGCTTCCCCGCATTTTCACGCGATGCATAGGCTGTAATCGTCTCAACATTTTTAATTGCATTCTTGTCATGACTGTCGTCTAACAGCTTTTGAGAATTGGCGTCGACCACCGCCTCGCCGGCTAAAATATTGACATCCGCCTCAGCAAATTCGCCCATCTCTTTAATTTCAGGGGGTGTGAAGGCGGCTTGAGCCGGTCCCCTTCTTCCTAATATATAAACATTCTTCACCTTGCTTTCGCTTAATGCCGCAAGCGCGTGATCGGCAATATCAGTGACTTTGAGTTCATCAACCGTTTTACACAGGATTCGGGCAACATCCATGGCGACATTACCAATTCCCACCACCACTACGTTCTCTTGTGATAAATCAAACTGTCGGTCGGCAAAATCTGGGTGACCGTTGTACCAGGCAACAAACTCAGTGGCGGAATGACTCCCGACGAGATCTTCTCCAGTCACCCCCAAATTCCTGTCAAAGGGGCTGCCCGTTGTAAACATGACTTGGTGGTAATGTTCTTTTAAGTCATCCAAATGCAGATGGGTGCCATACTCAACGTTACCGAAAAACCGGAACCCAGGCGCGGCCGCACTCTTTTCGTAGGCACGCGTGACCGACTTATCCTTTTGATGATCCGGCGCAACGCCCGCTCGAACCAAGCCGTAGGGCGTCGGCAGTCGATCAAATACATCGACTTCGACTACGAGACCGGTTTGCTTTAGTAGATTACTGACTGTGTAAAACCCGGATGGGCCGGATCCGATAACGGCCACGCGTAATGGGTTCGACTCTGTTCCAACAGCTGACATAGAAGTATCCAATTGCCTATTGCTTCGTGGCAAAAGATAGCAGAATTAAACCCCTTCGCACAGTAACCGCAGCGTAAACATTGGCCGAACGCGCAACAGCGCTTAAACTCTTCCCTGCGTGAACAAAGGAATGCGCCTCTTGAGTAAAATTTCAAAATTTGCCCTCAGCATCCTCTTCGTCCTAGTGCTCCTAGCGGCGGCGGCCTATGCCGGCGTTCGCATGCTACTGGCAGACCCGGGCCAATATCGCGAAGCGCTTGCCGAGCAATTGACAGCCAGCACGGGCTACTCAGTCCGGTTTGAAAACCTTGAATGGCAGCTGTGGCCAGATCTTGCAATTCGGCTGGATGGTATTGCGGTATCCCTACTAGCCGGCAGCGAACCCCTTGCCGTCATCGATACGCTCGCCATTGACTTGAAACTAATGCCCCTCTTGCGCTCGGGCGAATTAACCATCGACGCCGTGGCATTGGGCGCTGTAAAGCTTCATCTCTACGTCGATACCAATGGCCAAACGAATTATGCCGCAGACGAAACAACCCAAAACCCCGCAACAGCGGTGGCAACCGACGCGGCAACAGCCCCAACAAGCGGTTTGGCATTATCGTCCTTCACCGTTGAGTCGATCGCAGTTCAATACCTCGATGCATCAGCCGGTGAAATCACTGCGTCCTTGGAGCAGGTGGCAGGCTCTTATGCCAATCAAAAACTCAGTCTAGTACTTGAAAACGCATTAGATTACTCCGATACCGACCTTGGTATGACCTTTCACGGTGCGACCGATGGCACTATTATTTTCGATCTCGAAACCCAACAAGTCGTGTTGGAGGGTTTTTCCCTTCGGGGTGATTTATCAACCGTCCTTCAGGACGCAAGCGCATTTGCCTTCGAGCTCACGGGTGTTTATCAGGTTGAAGCGGACGACTTCGTTTTTGAGCAAATGACCATTGACCATCTTGGGTTCACGACAGAATTAACCGGCAAGATGTCTGCAATCACGCAACCAAAAATCAGGCTTGGGCTCAACATCAGCAGCACCTTGACCAATGCCGATGTTTTTAACACTGCTTTTGCCGATCACCTGATCCCCATCGGCCCCATTACCGAGTTCACGCTGACCGCGATGGCGCAAGGCACAGATGTGGCACCCGAATTATCAAGCATTGCAGGCCGATTCAACGGCGGTGACTTCAGTGGCGAGGCAATGGTCAACCTGACGACCCCATCAATCGACCTGGCGCTCAGCTTGAGTCGCCTAAACTTAGACCCTGGCGGATCCATTGCCGGAGACAATGCCGCGCCGTCGTCCCCCTCGACCCCGCCTGATCCCGACACAGTCGTATTACCCGTCGAGGCACTGCGCAATGCGCAGGCGAAGATCGATCTTCGAATCAAATCGATTCAAGCAACGCAGTGGGCCCTATCGAATGCACGCCTGCGTCTAAGCAATGCGCAATCAAGATTAACTACCCGTCTAACCGGCCAACTGGCCTCCGGCGGAATCCAGCTTGAAATGGTCTCTGATTACGAACAGCAGGCCTTTACGACGCTTACGGCCGATCTCACGCAAATTAATCTTAATCAGCTGATCCCAGAACAAACCTTAGGCAAACTGAGCGTGTCTTCCTCGCTCTCTTTCGAGGGGGCGAGACTCGCTTCGCTGTCAAAGACGTTGAAGGGAGCGAGTCAATTTTCCATCAAGGAGGCAATGGTCGATATCCGGACCCTCAAGCAGGGTCTGCGATGGCTGGATCAAATGACACAACAGTCATCAGGTGCTGCCGATTGGCCGGATGATCTGGTGATTGACACGTTAAACGGCGCACATGCGTTCAAAGCAGGCTTGCCCAGCGCACAAGTTGCGACCTTAAATTTTGAGAACGTGACCGTTGAAGCCGGCGGCGGCCTTGACCTGTTTCAGTCCAATTTCGACTACGACGTTACACTCCGTTTGGCCGCGGCGACCAATGGTCCGCTGCCGGTAAAGGGCCCACTCACCGGCGTCTCTTGGCCGGCCCACTGTCAAGGCACGCTAGAAACGTTCTCGCCAAGCGATTGCAGTATCAACCGGGATAAAGCGCAAGGCCTCCTCACTGAGATTGCGCGCAAAGCACTGCAGGATAAAGCCAAGCAACGCCTCAACCAAACAATTGAGAACAAGGCCCCAGAAGCGTTGAAAGATCTGTTGAAAGGCCTCTTAGGATCATGAAACAAGCGTTCGCCGACAAAGTACTGACTTGGTTCGATGTGTTTGGTCGCCATGATCTGCCCTGGCAAAAGTCACTGACGCCCTACCCAGTCTGGATTTCTGAAATCATGTTGCAGCAGACCCAAGTGCAAACGGTCATCCCCTACTTCAATCGATTTATGGCCCGCTTTCCATCTGTTAAGGCCTTAGCGCGAGCCGACTTAGATGAGGTTTTGAGCCTGTGGACTGGTCTTGGTTACTATGCGCGCGCCAGAAACCTGCATAAAACGGCGAATATCATTTCGGAGTTCCATCAAGGCGAATTTCCTAGATCGCAACAAGACCTCCTGCAATTGCCTGGCATCGGCCGATCAACCGCCGGCGCGATTAGCGCAATCTGCTTTAACGAGCGGGTTGCAATCTTAGACGGCAATGTTAAGCGGGTCATCAGCCGCGTCTTCGCCATCGGCGGCTATCCAGGTCAACGCGAGACCGCTGAGCAGTTGTGGGCCAAGGCTGAGGCCGTGCTCCCGCATGATCGCATCAACGCCTATACCCAAGCGATGATGGACCTGGGCGCGACGGTCTGCGTCGGCAAAGCCCCCCTGTGCGGCGCCTGCCCAGTGAATGAAGCGTGCTTAGCCCTTGAGCGCCAATCAATATCCGACTATCCGGGCAAGAAACCTAAAGTCAGCAAGCCCACCCGCAGCACCATTATGCTGGTGGTTAAAACCCAAGCGGGTGAAATTAGGCTCGCGCAGCGCCCGCCGGAAGGCATCTGGGGCGGTCTTTATAGCTTTCCAGAACTAACCCAGGAAGAACTCGACGCGCTAACGCCGCACCTGCCCAGCCCGCCACGCGCGCTCGCCCAGTTGAAACACAGCTTCACCCACTTTCATCTGCTGATCGAACCCATCCTGGTTGAGATCGATGCCATCGGGGATATTCCTAGAATTGATCGCGAAGCCTGGGTTTCCGAAGATAATAGCGAAGCCTTCGGCCTCTGTAGGCCCGCTCAAAAAATCATTCAGACCCTGCTGGGGTAAAGCGCACACCCATGCCATACTTTAGCCCGATAAAGGATTCCTTATGACCACCACCGTATTTTGCAAACTCCTTCAAAAAGACCTACCCAAATTGGCCGCCCCGCCATTTCCAGGCGCGAAAGGTAGCGAAATCTTCGAGCACTTTTCCGAGGAAGCTTGGCAGCAATGGCAGGCGCGTCAAACCATGCTAATCAATGAAAAGCACCTCAACATGATGGATAAAACGCATCGCCGCTATTTAACGGAGCAGCGAGACCGGTTTCTGAACGGCGAGGCTGCAGACGAGGCCGACGGCTTTGTTGAAGTTGACTCAAATCAGCCTTAAATCACATAACGGTCATTGGCAGCTCGAACGGTAATGTCGCTGATGACAACGCCCCAGGGTTGATCAATGGCGTGTAGAATTTCGCGAACCAGCCAGGCGGGGTCGAGCGCCGCATAAGACATGCTTTCACTCGAGCCCAGTTCTTGATCCCCTGTTCCCGCTGCGAGACTGCCCATTGTCGCCATATAACTGTCGAATTCTGCACCGAGAATCCCGCGAATCGCCTCAGGGTTAACGACCCCCTGACCAAGGCCTGTTCCCGGCACCCCAGTGGGACGCACCACCGTCACTTTAATTTTACCTTGCGACTCAAGCCGTAACGATTCTGACAACATGTTCACCGCTGCCTTGGTTGCGCCATAAACCGCACTGCCCGCGACGGCACTATTGCCATAGATCGATGACAGATTCACCACATGGCCTCGGCCTTGATCCATCATCAGATCGTGAACCGCAATAATTCCATTCAGTACCCCTTTGATATTGACGTCAATACAGCGATCCCAAGCGGGCCCGGCTGCCTCATGGTCTCGATAGAAAGCGAGCGGCATAATACCGGCGTTGTTCACCATAATATCGACCTTGCCAAATTTCTGAACCGCCGCTGCAGT
>JABGTE010000043.1 GCA_018647445.1 Gammaproteobacteria bacterium | reverse complement strand
CTTGGACCAATTCTTTATTGCTTGCTGATCCCGCTGCACCGACGACCTGTTCCCGGTGATTCAGAAGCCCTTAGCGTGAGGTTTTTAAGAAGCCCTTAGCGAGAGGTTTTTAAGACGCCCTTAGCGAGTAGCTATTTAATAAGAAGCCCTTAGCGAGCAGCTTTCAATGAGAAGCCCTTAGCCTGAGGTTTTTAAGAAGCCCTTAGCGAGTAGCTATTAAATAAGAAGCCCTTAGCGTGAGGTTGTTAAGAACCCTGAGCGAAAGGCTTTTGCTAAAAAATCTTTAGCCAGGCGCGGCGCGTTAAAGTCAGTGCTCTCGGTTTTCAGAACGTAAAAAGCCGAGCGCCGGGTGGGTCGCTCGGCTTTTTACGTTCCGGCAAAGCGGGTTATTTGGGGTGCACGATAACCTGCAAATCACTATACCCACGAACGAAGCTCGACTGGACCCGCTCGGGTTCTCCGACGACTTCTATGTGCTCAAAGCGATTTAGAATTTCTTCCCAAAGCAGACGTAGCTGCATTTCAGCTAAACGATTGCCCATGCAGCGATGGATCCCAAAACCGAAAGATAAATGATGCCGTGGGTTCGCTCGGTCAATAATAAATTCGTTGGGTCGATCGATGACTTCGTCATCGCGATTGCCGGAGACATACCACATAGCGAGCTTATCGCCTTTCTTTATGGTTTTACCGGATAGGGTGACGTCTTCGAGTGCCGTCCGTCGCATGTAGGTTAGCGGCGTCTGGTATCGGATGATCTCCGGGACCATCGAGTTGATGAGTTCAGGATTGGCCTTAAGTTTTGCATATTGATCCGGGTTCTCACTTAGAAATAACAACCCCCCCGTAATTGAATTTCGGGTTGTGTCGTTACCGCCGACAATCAACAGGATGAGATTGCCCAAATACTCCATAGGATCCATATCTTGTGTGTTTGGGTTATTGGCCATCATCGAAATCAGGTCGATGCCAATTTCGGGTGGTACCCCTTCACGTTCTCGCCACAATCTTTGAAAGTACTCTAAGCATTCAAGCATGGCAGCTCGTCGATCCGCTTCGGGAGTTGGTCCGCCCGCCAGCTCGCCGCTGGTGGCCATATCGGACCAGTAGGTCAGCTTACGCCGATCTTCAAAGGGGAAGTCGAATAGCGTTGCCAGCATCTGGGTGGTCAATTCAATGGACACAGCATCAACCCAGTTGAATTGCACTCCGTGGGGAAGCGATTCCAAGATCGTGACGGCGCGTTGCCGGATAATGGGTTCTAACTTGGAGAGGTTCATCGGGGCAACCACGCCCGTTACAGCTTTTCGCTGGACGTCGTGCTTGGGCGGGTCCATGCTGATGAAATTGGGCGTCGTAAAGTCGGCCTGGCGCTCGGTGAGGGTGATGCCTGCATCAGATGAAAATCGTTTGTGGTCTTTGTCCACCGCCATAATATCGTTGAACTTTGTAATCGACCAATAAGGACCAAACAAACCGGTCTCATGAAAATGTACGGGGTCTTCTGCGCGAAGGCGATCGAACAGGGCAAATTGACTATTGGTTTGAAAGACCGAGGGCTGACTGGGGTCAAGCTCTGACAAAGGGACCGACCAAGGATCTTCTAGTGCCGATGGATTGATTTGAATTGCTTCACTCATAGTGCTCCCCCTGGGTTCTTAAAGGTTCTTTAAATTGTGATGTTCGTCCTAGCACAATGAGAGTTGAATCTTTGATACCCAAATAATGCTGTGTCCTAACCGTTTTTTATTTACAGCTTGTTTATTTACAGCTTGTTTGTCTTAACCGCTTTGAAACGCATGACGCCTCAGGCTGCCCGGTCGTCGCGAGCATTGCCTATTGCTAAAAAGGCCGCTTAAGTAACGTTACCTGACTTCTGTCTAGACAGCCATAGGGTTTTGAGCCGCGAGTGGCGGGCCTAAAATTGATGAGGGCGTAAGATTAAAGGGCAGCGCCGGCGTGGCCTAAACAAGTAGCTGACCGGCGTTCACAATGGTTGTCTAGTACTGAAACTCTGGCAGGTTAATAACGATGCCAGCTAGGTCATCGCTCATGTCGATTTGGCAGCTGAGTCGTGAACTGGGCTCTCTGTCTGGATTCAGATCGAGCATTGACTCTTCCGTTTCAGAAATAGCGCCGAGTTTTGATAACCACTCACTGTCAACGAGGACGTGGCAGGTTGCACACGAACATTCACCACCGCAGTCAGCGTCAATCCCAGGGACCAAGTTGCTAGTCGCGATGACCATCAAGCTATCGCCGTTGTTCCCTTCAACCACGTGCTCGGTACCATTATGTTCAATAAACTTAACGCTGGGCATGTCACACTCCGTTTCTACAGATTTAAGATGAGGCTGATTATTCGATAGTTCCGATTAAAAGTATAGTCATCCTCAAGGGATTTTAACCCCAAGCTCAAGGGCGTTAGACGCTGGGCAGCAATGATTTTAGGTCAACCTCTGGGTTGGCTAAATCATGGGCTGCAACAGAATGACCAAAGAGCTGCTTTGCAACCATGAACTCTTTCGGGCTGTTGACCGCATCGACCGCAACTATTTTTCCGTCAAACAGATAAAACTGCGCAAATTGCAGCGTCTCAGGATCGCCTCGAAGCACAGCAGCATCGGCGTCGGCTGAAAACCCCAACATTTGAAGTTTCAGTTCATATTGATCCGACCAGAACCAGGGAACTGCTGCATAGGTCTTATCACCGCCCAGCATGTTGGCGGCAGAGGTGCGAGCTTGGTCCATGGCATTCGGCACCGATTCTAGGCGTAACCTTCGGCCGAGTATGGGGTTGGGGTGATTGGTACAGTCGCCGGCAGCGTAGATATCAGGATGAGATGTTTGGCAGTGATCATCAACCGTGATGCCGTTGTCACAGGCTATTCCGGCATCCAGTGCGAGCTGGATATTTGGCATAATGCCGATGCCGACAATCACCAGATCCGCTTCGATTTCGGCATCGCCGCACTGGACGTGGGTAACGCTTTGATCCGTACCGCGAAAACCACTACAGCCGGTTTCAGTATGAATCTTCACTCCTCGGCTTTCATGCAGTTGATGGTAAAACGCACTCATGAAGGGGGTTGTGACGCGTTGGAGAATGCGCGCTTCCATTTCGAGTACGTCGACCGATAACCCGGCAGAGACCGCGACCGAGGCCACTTCGAGGCCAATATAGCCGCCGCCAACAATGCACAAGCGCTTCGAATCGGCCATTTGGGCGCGGATTGCGTCGACATCCGCCATCGTGCGTAGATAGTGAATGCCCTTTAAGTCACTACCCGGAATCGTGAGTTTTCGGGGTGTACTGCCGGTCGCGATCAGTAATTTGTCAAAATCGAATGTGCCGTCCGCGGTGGTTACCGTTTTTTGGTCCGAATCAATTGCCGTAACGGTCGTGCCAAGATGAACCTCGACGTCACGGTCTTCATAAAATTTTTCAGGCCGAACCAATAGTTTCTCCGCCGGCACGGCGCCGGAAAGATACGCTTTCGACAGAGGCGGGCGCTGATAGGGTAGGGTGGATTCCTCACCAATGAGCACGATTTTTCCTTCAAATCCTTCCTGACGTAAGCTCGCGACGGCTTGTCCGGCCGCTTGGCCACCGCCAATAATAACCATTTGAGTCATGTAGTTTGCTCCTGGACAGTTTCTGCAATCGCGAAGGATAACACGCTCGGAAGCCTTGTGTCGGCGGGTTCGGGGCGGGCCTTAATACCGCCTCGCCGTAATGGAATCCCGTTGATAAGTGTTTAGCGCAAGCTAGGACAACAAGCGGTGTGCGCCCGCTCTCGCAATGACCGATTTGACTGCCGCAGATTCCTTGAGCGCGTTATGATGCGGTATTGCTTGAGGCTGTGCCCATATGAATATTCTTTTGTTATCGCCCTATGATGCTGTGAGTCACCAGTACTGGCGAAGACAAATTACGGCGGGGTTCCCAATGCATCACTTTGAGGTTGTGACGCTACCGGCACGGTACTTTGGCTGGCGGGTTCGAGGCAACGCAATGACTCTAGCGGAACGCTTGATGGCCGATCAGGTGGCGCAAACGGATCTCGTGCTCGCGACTTCGATGACGGATCTTGCGACCTTAAAGGGCTTGGTGCCAGCGCTCGCGAGAGTGCCGAGCATTTTGTATTTTCATGAAAATCAGTTCGCGTTTCCCAGTCGTCAGGCTAGTGATCGGGACCTTGCCGCGCAGATGACGAGTATCTACAGCGCGCTTGCCGCGACCACGCTGGTCTTTAATTCAGCTTTTAATCGAGATACTTTTTTTTCGGGCGCTAAAGCCTTGCTAAAAAAAATGCCGGATGGTGTGCCCGCTGGCGTGCTTCACCAGCAGGAAATCAATGCCCTCGTTTTGTCAGTCCCACTGCCCGACCGGCTCTTCACAAGGACGCCGAGTGCGAGGCGTTCAGACATTGTTTGGAATCATCGTTGGGAGCACGATAAGGGGCCAGAACGTCTCCTTGAGATTGTGCAGGCTTATATCGCGTCGGGTCTGTCTGGCAAGTTTCACATAGTAGGTCAGCAGTTTCGGACGATACCACCGGCGATCAGTGACGCTATAGCCCTTTTGAGGGAGCACCAATTACTGGGCGAGCTAGGATACATCGAGAACCTTGCGCAGTATCACGAGCTCTTAGCCCAAAGCCAGTTTGTCTTATCAACGGCAGATCATGAGTTTCAAGGGTTGGCTGTGATGGAGGCGATGGCGCTGGGCTGTCTGCCGGTGGTGCCTGACGCCTTGGTTTATCCTGAATATGTCCCAGCGGAAAGTCGCTATACAACGGCCGCCGAGGCCGTATTGCGATTTGCGCACCCAGCGAGTTACACGCCAAGCGATTGCGTGGCCTCAATGGCGTTCCAGGCTCAGAACAAATCTTGGCAGGATTTGTTTATGAGATCGGTGTAAGCCCGCGGCGCCCAGTCTCCTCGAGCAAGTGCGATCCCGCGAAGACCGTTGCTTCACTATTTTGTTCAGCAGGTGACTGAGTAGGGTAGCGGGTTAAGCGGTAATGATCACTCGTATGGCATCCAGGCGCGGCGAGACCTGGTCCAAAAAAGATACACCAGCGGCGCGTTTTTCCAGAGTTTGATCGACTGCATCTTGGGATACCGCCGGATTATGTCGGGCGAGGTGTGCAAGCCGATCATGGGCTGTATCCTGACGCGCCTTGAAGGTTTTGGCCGCGGTCTGTATCTCAACCATGGTTTGCGCGTCAGCCAAGGTGCCTGCGAATTGCAGCATGGATTCGATCTGACCGCGCTGCAATCCAATGAGCTTTGCTAAGGGCTCGGGTTTAGCGGGCAGCGCATCGAGCAGGGGGTCAAAATCAAAGCGAGGCGTCAGATCAATCGGGCCCGGCGCTATGATAAAGCGTAAGAACGGTTGTTCGAGATGCTGCTGGAGTTCCAAGTGTGGGGGTGCGGCGCAGTCTAGGCGATACAGACATTCAACCAATAGGGTACCCGCGGGTAGCGCGGGGCGCTTAATGAGGCTGACACACGCATTTCCGATTTGATCGGACAATACTCGGTCGAGTGCTTGGCTTACGAGGGGGTGCTCCCAAGTCAAAAATTGTATATCTTCTCGAGCCAGCGCGGTTGCGCGATCGAGGGTGAAGGCAATGCCTTCCTCAGCTATTTCCGGGTATTGCAAATGACCCTGAGATTCTGCGCTCACGGTACTGCGGGTCTGGAGTAAGGTGGTTGGCTTGACCAGTTGCACCTGATTCGACAAAGGCTCGAGCTCTAGTCCAAAAAACCCGAAGGACTCACTGAGGTAATTCGACAGCGGTTTTCGCGCCTCCGCGTCGGATAGCGCCTGCGTAATTCGGTCACCATCAAGGGCGTCAAAGCTCGCAAACTCGAGCAATAAATCCCGCCCTTGCTCAAGCTTGGTTTGCAGGGTGGTCACCAATTGTTGGCTTTCGCTAATGAGTTTTTCCAGCGTCGTTTGATCTGTTGCTAGGCGAAACTGTTGGTGGAGTTGTTGATGCGCCTCAGCACCCGCTGGATTCGGCGCACGAAACAAGTCTAACCCGCGGTGAAACCAAGCAAACCGGCGAGCAAGTTCGGAGTTTTCGGGGCAGGGAATGTGAATGGTCACGGGTTCGGTTTGACCGATTCGGTCCAATCGTCCGATCCGTTGCTCAATCAGATCGGCTTGGTCCGGGAGGTCAAACATCACGAGCTGGTGAGCGAATTGAAAATTTCGGCCTTCAGAGCCAATTTCTGAACAGACGAGGACCTGAGCCCCGTGATCCGGATCAGCAAAATACGCAGCAGATCGATCCCGGGCAATCAGGTCGAGACCCTCATGAAAGCAGCTGCTTTTAAGTCCAAGTCGGAGCCTTAAGTGTTTCTCCACCGTAAGGGCTGCCGCGGCGGTATGACAAATGACCAAGAACTTATCCGAGCTGTTACCTATCAGTTGACCAAGCCAGCTCAGTCTCGGGTCAGTTGCCGTAATCCCGCTCGAATCATAGGCTTCACTGCCGGCCGGCAAGCTAGTGATTTCGGCGGGTTGCACTCGACGCTCGGTGAGACCTAAAACCTGCGCTCGACGGTTGCGAAACATCGCTTGGGCAGGGCCATAGTGATCGAGTAATTGATGCAGTAAGGCCTCATCACTAAGTGTATCGGGTGCATTCAGGCGTCCAGCCAAGGCATCCCGTGCCGCCGGCGAGGCGGCAGTATCCGCCTGCCATGTTTGGATCATCCCGGCGAGTTCTGTATACCGGGCTTGCTCAAGGAGGAAGTCATCGAAGCTGTTGAACCGGACCGGGTCCAGCAATTGCAATCGACCGAAGTGGCCCTCAAGACCAAATTGTTCTGGTGTGGCGGACAGCAAGAGCAGGCCCCGGGCCAGTTGCGCCAATTCGCTGGCTGCGTGGTAAGCGTCGCTCGGCGCCCCTTGCGTCCACTGCAGGTGGTGGGCTTCGTCGATAATGATAAGGTCCCAAGGGCAGGCCAGGGCTTGCTGAAGCCGGGCAGGGTGGTCCAAGAACAGATCCAAGGTGCTGATGACCAGCTGTTGGGCCTCGAAGGGATTGAGCGCCGACGGGTTCGTCGGCGCTCCCCTGGGTAATGCCTCAGGCTGCTGACTGGATTGTGCATCCGATGGCAACCTCTGCTCAGACGATAGCGGGTCGTCTGCTTCCGCATGATCGCCGCTCGTTCCAGCGTCATTGTTCGCCGCTGGATCGTCGCCGCTGGGTCGATGTTGATCTTCAATCGCCGCGCAACGGGCATCGTCCAGCACCGTAAATTCAAGGTTAAACCGCCGAATCATCTCAACCAGCCATTGTACCTTTAGCGGTTCGGGCACCAAGATCATGACCCGTGAACCACGTCCAGTTTGAAGCATTTGGGTGAGCACCAAACCGGCTTCAATGGTTTTACCCAACCCGACTTCATCGGCTAGCAACGCGCGGGGCGCGTCTCTTTGGGCCAGTTGGTGGGCGATATAGAGCTGGTGCGGCAACAGTGACGTTCTAGGCCCAAGTAAGCCTCGAAAGGGTTGTTGAGCAAGTCTCGCAGCCTGTTTGAGGCTCTGATACCGCAGATTAAAAGCCTCGTTCGGGTCGATTTGATTTAAAAATAATCGATCTTGCGGCTTGCTGAATTGTAGCGTGGCATCCAGTTCTGTCTCGGGCACCTCGACCGCTCCGCCCGGGGTGCTGTACCGATAAAAAAGCAAGTCATCGACCTCAAATAGGTCTTGAACCTCGAAGGTTGCGCCAGTGCGGGTTCTAAGGATGTCACCTTCATGAAACCGTGCGCGCACTAGGGGCGCATCCGCTTTGGCGTACCGACGATTGGTTTCAGCGGCCGAGAACGTGCATGTGACCGTTCGATGGTCTGTTTCCAAGATCAGGCCAAGACCTAATTCGGGCTCGCTGTGACTGACCCAACGTTGCCCTGGTTTAAATTCTTCCATGCTTCGGTAATACTCCGGAAGTTAAAAAACGATCGAGGATGACCATGAACGACCAAACTCAAGTTGAAATCGAAGCGCAAGCGTTTAGACGGTTACTTGCACATTTAGACGAGCACAAAGCGGTTCAAAATATCGATTTGATGAACCTTGCGGGGTTCTGCCGAAACTGCTTGAGCAAGTGGTACCGCGCTGCGGCTGAGGATAAAGGAATCGCTTTGGATTATGAAGCGGCGCGTGAGCGGATCTACGGCATGCCTTATGCCGATTGGAAGACGCTTTACCAGACTCCGGCGAGCGAGGAACAGGGCGCAGCGTTTGATGCGAAAATCATAGATCCGACCTAAACCGCCATTTTGGCCTTGATGGCAGGGTGGCTTTCGTAATGTTCAAGCGTAAGGTCTGCCAGTTCAAAATCATCGATGTTGGTTTGTGCCCGATCTTTAATAATAAGGGTTGGGCTGGGAAGTGGCGCGCGTTGTAGTTGCACTTTCACCTGCTCGACAGCGTCAAGATAGATATGGGCATCGCCAATGGTATGAATGAACTCCCCCGGTATGAGCCCGGTTATCTTCGCGACCAAGTGTAGCAGCAGCGCATACGAGGCAATGTTAAACGGCACGCCAAGGAACATATCCGCTGAGCGCTGATACATTTGTAACGACAGGGTGTCGCCGGCGACAAAAAACTGGAAAAAATTATGGCAGGGCGGTAGCGCGACCTGATCCGGATTGATCTCGGCAGGATTCCAAGCATTTACAATAATGCGCCGAGAATTTGGATTGTGCCGGATGAGTTCGATGGCATCGGCGAGTTGATCGATAACGTGGCCCGAGGGCGATTGCCAAGCTCGCCACTGAACGCCGTAGACACGACCCATGTCTCCATCGTTCTCGGTCAGTCCAAGACGCGTTAAATAGTCTGCGTAATTTGCGTCCCAAATTTTGTTTTGGGGGTAGATCGCTTTGAGCTCATCGAGTTTGCTTGAGCCGGAAATAAACCACAAAAGCTCGGACGCCATAACCTTCCAGGCCAACTTTTTCGTAGTCACGGCGGGGAAGCCTTGCCGCAGGTCATAGCGCGCGTGCAACCCAAAATAGCTGAGGGTACCGACACCTGTTCGGTCATCGCACTGGGTGCCATGCTCTAGTACTTGCTTGAGCTGCTGAAGATAAGTCTGCATCGGTTTGCGTTACTCTGGGGCGCTTAGCCGCACTTAGAATCTCCACAGTTCAAGCAGGTCATGCAGCCATCCATCATGACCATCGCGGTCGTTAGGCATTTCTGACAAAGCTGGGCGCCTGGCGGGAAGGCGTTCGACTCTTCCTCAGCGGGCTCAACGCTTTCTGCTTGGGCACGCTTTTCATCCATCATTGCGAGGTGCTCACTGGACAAAGCTTGGTCCTTAATGAGGCCAATTCTGCGCATATGACGATCCAATACTTCCCCGATTTCAGCAACCAGGGACGGCATAAACCGCCCGCCCTTTTTGAAATAGCCACCTTGCGGGTCAAAGACCTGCTTGAGCTCCTCGACCATAAAGGTTGCATCGCCACCTTTTCGGAAAACCGCTGATATCACCCGGGTTAACGCGAGAATCCACTGGAACTGATCCATGTTCTTGGAATTGATAAAGATCTCGAAAGGCACTTCTTGCTCGTGTTCTGTGCCGCTATTGAGCACCATATTATTAATGGTGATGTACATAGCGTGATCAGACAGCGGTGTCTTGATTTTATAGGTATAGCCCTTTAGCTCATCGGGTCGCTGCACTTCTTCGTGCATGATTTCTCGGGTGGGGGCCACTTTCGCAATCGGTTCATCTTTCTTTTTAATCGAAAAGCCGACGATATTCTTAGAGATTTTAACAGCCATTTTCGTCCTCTACAGTCATTGAGTGGCTCTGATTTGGGCGCCACTGTGGTGATCCTATGTCATCAGTCAGCGTGCACCTAAAGCAAAGGGTTTATGGCATTAAACCCAAGCCTTAAGTGCAAGCGGTTATCTTAAAATTTCCCGTAGTAACCTTCTTTCATTGCGTCAAAAAGGTTTGCGGCAGAATGAAGTTCGCCATCGTATTCGATTTCCTCATTGCCTCTAAGTTCAACGACCTCGCCATCTTCAAGCTCGAACTGATAGGTTGTGTTTTCAAGGTCTTGCTCTTTCACCAAGACGCCTTGAAATGCTTCGGGGTTAAACCGAAAGGTCGTGCAACCCTTGAGCCCTTGCTCATATGCGTACAAGTAGATGTGCTTGAAGTCTTCATAGGGGTACTCCGTTGGCACATTCGCTGTTTTCGAAATGCTGGAGTCGATCCACTTTTGCGCCGCCGCCTGAATATCAACATGCTGAATCGGGGAGATGTCATCGGCCGTTATGAAATAGTCGGGTAGTTGGTGGTCTGGGTTGTCGGTGTAAGGCACCGCATCCGGATTGACCATCGCGTTATAGGCCAATAATTCGAAAGAGAAGACGTCGACTTTTTCTTTCGACTTCTTGCCTTCGCGAATGACGTTTCGTGCGTAGTGATGGGCAAAGCTGGGCTCAATACCATTACTGGCGTTATTCGCCAGCGATAGGCTAATGGTACCCGTTGGGGCAATTGAGCTGTGGTGTGTGAAACGACACCCGTGCTCGATGAGGTCGTCGATCAAGCCAGCGTTCTCAGTTGCAATTTTTTGCATGTAACGAGAATACTTTGCGTGGAGGACGCGCCCAGGCAGTTTGTCGCCGAGTTTGATACCGTCGTCGATCATCTCAGGTCGCAGTCGCAGCATTTCACCGGTGACCTCGAAGATCTCGTCCATAATTGGGGCAGCGCCTTTTTCCTTTGCCAATTCAAGCCCGGTTTGCCAACCCACGAGGGCAAGTTCCTTGGTCACGCGTTCGGTGAAGGCGACGGACGCGGGATCCCCATAGCTCATGCCCATCATGGTGATGGCGGAACCGAGCCCCAAGTAACCCATGCCATGGCGGCGTTTTCGCTCAATTTCATGGCGCTGTTCCGGTAGCGGTAGACCGTTTATTTCGACCACGTTATCCAGCATGCGCGTGAAAATGCTAACGGCTTCGCGGAAGGTTTCCCAATCAAAGTCAGCGTCACCGTTGAAAGGCCGCTCAACAAAACGCGTGAGGTTGACGGAGCCGAGCAGGCAGCTGCCGTAGGGCGGCAATGGTTGCTCGCCGCAGGGGTTGGTCGCACGAATGTTTTCGCAAAACCAGTTGTTGTTCATCTCATTGACCTTGTCGATCAAGATAAAGCCCGGCTCCGCAAAATCATAGGTCGAGGCCATGATCATGTCCCAAAGACGCTGGGCTTTAACTGTTTTGCTCACTTTACAGGCGACCAGACCTGCATCATTAGTGACGTACTTTGCTTTTGCTGGAAACTCGCGCCAGAGTACTTGAGAGGGATCAGTCAAATCCAATTGATCAGATTCCAGCTCACTTTGCGTGATTGGGAACGACAAGGCCCAATCGGTATCATTTTTAACCGCTTCCATGAATTCAGCGGTAATCAGCAAAGACAAGTTGAACTGACGAAGTCTCCCGTCTTCGCGTTTGGCTTTGATAAAGTCAATCACATCTGGGTGACCGATTTCGAAGGTTGCCATTTGCGCGCCACGTCGACCCCCAGCGGAGGAGACGGTAAAGCATGTCTTGTCATAAATATCCATAAACGACAGCGGCCCTGAAGTGTAGGCGCCAGCACCCGACACATAAGCGCCTTTCGGGCGCAGGGTCGAAAATTCATAGCCGATGCCGCAGCCCGCCTTCAAGGTTAGTCCGGCTTCGAGGTTCTTTTGCAGGATGTCTTCCATCGAATCAGAAATGATCCCGGATACCGTGCAATTAATCGTTGAGGTCGCTGGTTTGTGTGCTTGGGCACCGGCGTTGGAGGTGATCCTACCTGCCGGAATGACGCCATGACGTAAGGCCCACAGGAATTTTTCGTACCAGTCTTGGCGGACATCTTTAGCTTCGACTTCAACCAAGGCTTTTGCCACCCGTTGATAGGTCTGATCGATATTTTCATCGATGCGCTCGCCTTGTTTACTCTTTAGACAGTATTTATTTTCCCAGATGTCGAGTGAAGTCGGTTGGAGCTTGATTTCATTCACGTTTGCGGGAATGGCTTTGAGGTCAGTTTTTTGGGCTGTGGAATCCATATGTCAATATTGCCTCTCATCAGTTGATGGTAATGGGGTCGTTGTTCTGTCCAGGGTCTGTCGCAGACCGATGTTTAATGTGATCGCTTACCGCGATTTGATCGCTTTTAAAATCAAGCGCTCTTTACTAGGCGCTCTTTACCAGAAGCGCTCTTTACCAGAAGCGCTCTTTACCAGAAGCGCTCTTTACCAGAAGCGCTCTTTACTAAAGGTGCTCTGTGCCAAGACGGTCTATAAGCGCTTTCTATAAACGCTTTCTAAAGCGCTTTTGTGACCGCTTATAAGTACCGACAATCTTGACGGTCTTCTGTGAGGTCATGCCATCGATTAATAGCCTAACCTGTGGACGCCCATCAACGGGGTGTGTCGCGCTCAGGTTGCTGGGATGACCCTCTTTTGAAGGGTGCGGCAGATGCCCTGAGTCGATGGTTGAAGTCCTAAAAGCCCAGATATTGTGCTACACGACCTTGCAGAGCACAAGATATAGTTGTGCGGAAATCGCATAAAATGCTAAAAAAAATCAAGAAAAAGGGTCAGGTCTTGCGTAATTTAACCATAATCGCCTGTTTACAGCGTGCCATCTTTCGCGGGACACTCAATCAAAATAACGACGTAACCTTGGGATGAAGCGCGATGAATCAGTTAAAGAGTAAAGTGGCAATAATTACCGGTGGCGGCAGTGGCATTGGCGCTGCAACTGCGGAACGTATTGCGGAACAAGGCGCCTCGGTAATGATCACCGATATCAATGGTTCCGCGGCGGAACAAACGGCGCGCGTAATTCAGCAACGAGGGCAATCAGCGCAAGCGTTGGCCCAGGATGTGGCCGACCCTGATGCTTGGGCGACGGTGTTTACGGAAACCGCCAAAGCCTTCGGCCCGGCTAATGTCTTAGTTAATAATGCTGGCGTCAGTGGGGCTGGTCAGGATCGCTTTGAAGAGCCGGAAGGGCTTGATGCGTGGCGGCAAATCATGAGTATTAACCTGGATGCTGTGAATTTGGGTTGCAGAATTGCGATTCAAGAGATGAAGGTGTCCGGTGGTACGATCGTCAATATTTCATCCGTCATGGGGTTGGTGGGCGGCGCAGGTCCAGCTTATAACGCCAGTAAAGGGGGCGTTCGACTACTGACTAAGTCGATTGCAAGCTATTGTGGGCGGATGGGTTACCCGATTCGATGCAATTCGGTCCATCCTGGTTATATTTGGACGCCAATGGTCCGTCAGATTGCCGAGGTTCATGAAGAGGTTTCAACTGAAGCCGAGTTAAAGGAAATGCTGCTGCTGCAGCATCCTATTGGCCGTTTAGGTGAGGCAGATGATATTGCCAATGGCATCCGCTTCTTGGTCTCGGATGAGTCCAGTTTTATGACGGGCAGTGAGCTGGTGATTGATGGTGGCTATACTTGCGTTTAGACGACGCCTTTTAGACGATGCGATAGCCTTTTAGTAAGCAGTATGGTTTCATTCAGAAATCCTTGGCGGCGGCCAGAATGTGCTGCCTCGTTTAGTGTGGGTCGAGCAAGCTTGAGCTGCCTTGGAGGCCACCGTTTATCTTAAACGAGCGGTGGCTTTGGATCATAACCTTAAAGATGTGAATGGAGTTCGCGCATGCACCTATCCCAGATTGCCTTACAAACACCAGATAAGCCGGCTTATATTATGGCGGGCAGTGGCCAAACGGTGACCTATCAGGGTCTTGAGGACGGATCAAACCAATTGGCGCAACTGTTTCGGTCGTTAGGACTCATGCGCGGTGACCACATTGCTATCTTGTTAGAGAACCATACCTTGTTTCTTCAAATCTGCGTCGCTGCGCAACGCGCCGGAATTTATTTCACCGCGATCAGCTACCGGCTGCAGTCTGATGAAGTGGAGTACATTGTGAATGATTGTGGCGCACGGGTGTTCATCACCTCGATTGATCGCCGAGCAGTGGTTGAGCCTTTGATTGATCGCCTTGAAAACTTGGATCGGTTTTTCATGCTCGATGGCGTGATTGCTGGGTTCGAATCATTAGAGGTGGCGATGGATAGCCAGTCTACCCAGATGATCGAGGACGAAAGTATAGGTACCTCGATGCTGTATTCATCCGGGACGACCGGACGGCCCAAAGGGGTCTACCGCCAGCTACCAGAAGGCGTTTGGGGCGAAGAAGACTCTGGCGCGATGTTTCGGGCTTTGTACCAAGCCCAAGAGGACAGCATCTATCTTACGCCGGCGCCGCTTTATCACGCAGCGCCCCTGACATTTACCATGGCCTTCCTGTTAGGGGGCATGACTTGTGTCGTCATGGAGCATTTTGAAGCGAGTGCCGCGCTAGCGGCCATCGAAACCTATCGCGTTACACATTCTCAGTGGGTACCGACCATGTTCATTCGGATGCTGAAACTCGATGATCCTGAGCGCCTGAAATACGATGTGTCGAGTTTGGTATGCGCAATTCATGCGGCTGCGCCTTGTCCCGTTCCGATTAAAGAGCAAATGATCGAATGGTGGGGACCGATTATCTACGAATATTACGCTGGCTCAGAGGGTAATGGCTTCGTTGCCATCAATTCCGAAGAATGGTTGGCGCATAAGGGTTCCGTTGGGCGCGGCCTGACGGCGGTTCTACACATTTGCGATGACGCGGGCAATGAAGTGAGCGTCGGTCAGTCCGGCACTATTTACTTCGAAGGTGGTGGGGATTTTGAGTATCACAATGATGCTGAGAAAACCGCTGAGTCTCGGCACCCGCAGGGTTGGTCAACCTTGGGGGACGTTGGCTATCTCGACGAAGAAGGATTTCTGTATTTAACGGACCGCAAAAGCTTCATGATCATCTCTGGCGGCGTCAATATTTATCCCCAAGAAACTGAAAACCTGTTGGTCACCCATCCGAAAGTAATGGATGTGGCCGTTTTTGGTGTGCCGAATGAGGAGTTTGGCGAAGAAGTGAAGGCGGTCGTTCAGCCCAAATCTTGGTCTGATGCAGGTCCTGAGCTTGCGGCCGAGCTCATGGAGTTTTGCCGCGAGAATATCTCGCACATTAAGTGCCCTCGATCCGTAGACTTTGAGCAAGAGCTGCCGCGTCATCCGACGGGGAAGCTCTATAAACGCTTGCTCAAAGATCGGTACTGGGCCGAGCAGGGCAAATCAATATAGGGTTAAGCCAGCGGGATCGCCTCAGCGGTTTTTGAGTAAGTTTGCTGGAGAGAACTGGTCTGTCAGGATGGGTGCTGTCTGGTCCCAGTCTGCCCGTGTATTGAGGTATTTGGGGAAACTCTCAATGGCAACACCGAAGCGGTTTAAACTCGGAGCCAACGCGCGCGCATTCGCCTCAAGTGTTTTGCGGTCTGGCAGTCCTGCAGGCCGTGCAATTATGACCCGGTTGCCGCTAGCAGGTAGCTTAAAGTTGAAAAATTCGTTGAAGACCGCTTTATAAGTCTGTGATTCATAATCATAAAGTTTGGATGAAGAAAAAGTGTTGGCGACCACGACTCCGCCCTCAGTTAAGAGGGAACGTGTTTCCGCGAGGAATTCTCGGGTCATCAGATGCTCAGGGATATACTCTCCGGTAAACGCGTCCAGAATTACCAGGTCGTATCGAGACCCTAGTCGCGCTGCGCGTTTAATAAAGACTCGCGCATCTTGCACCGCAACATTTAGGTAATCGTTCGCTTTAAAATTGAAAAAGCCTTCGGCAACCCGAACCACGGCGGCATCGATTTCAACGACATCGATTTGAGCTGTGGGGTAGAGCTCATTGAGCGCGGTCGGTAAAGTGCCCCCACCTAAGCCAACAATGAGAATCGAGCTGGGTTTGGGTTGCAGCAGCAGCCCGCCAAACGTCATCCGAACATAAGAAAAAACCACGCGGTCCGGGTTCTCGGTATCAAAACAGGACTGTCGCCGATCGTCCCGGCGGACGGCGAACACCAAGCAGCGGTCATCGCCCTTTTGCTGGATTTCGATATTTTGATAGAGGGACTTCTCTCGATGAATAACCTCGCCCGATACGTCGCCTATGCACAGCAGGCAGGCAAACGCGAGGACTTGAACGCGGCTCATGAGCGCCTTCGATTAAAGGCGATGGCAAGGCTACCTGCGAGCAACAAAACCCCAACCATCGTAATCAAGATGGTATTCATATCAAACCAAAGTACCAAGTAGAATGATGTGAGTAGAGTGCCTAAGGCGCTGCCGAGAGTCGACACGAAATACAAACCGCCTGCGACTTGACCACTGTGACGAGTGTTATCGACCATTAATCGAACCGAATAGGGCGCAATCATGCCCAATAGCGCGGTCGGTATGAAAAACAAAAGGGTGGACGCAAGTAGCGAGCCGTAGCGAGGGTCATCAATCGCTGAAAAGACCGCATCCATGGCATTGTCGGCAAAAAAGACGATCGGCAATAAGCCGATAGCCGCGAGCAAGAAAAACAAGCCGTACAGTCCAAGGTTAGGGCGATTAATCGATAAGCGCCCACCAATGAGGTATCCCATTGCCAGCGCCACCATAAAAATGCTGATGATGCTGCCCCAAACGTAAATGCTGCTGCCGAAGTAGGGCGCCAGGATACGGCCGCCAAGCAGCTCCACCGACATAATGATAAAACCACTGGTAAAGGCGAGCAATAACACCAGCCAGCCAATGCGTTCTAGTTTTGTATCAATCTGTTCGTCGGACATACCGTATACCCTTGTTACTTTTCCGCAGTATAACCGCTCGTTAAAATGGCGCCAGCCGGCCGGCGCACTGCGCGAGCAATCTATGGCATACTGGCGCGGCAAAAACCTAGGACAAATCGCTTTGAAAGCTCTGCTACGCCTCGTTCCCTACATTGCCCGATATCGATGGCAGGTAGTAGTTGGGTTCGTAGGGTTCTTCTTGGCCCGGTTTTTTGAAGTGAGCACGTATTATGGTGTGGCGCTCGGGATCGATGCCATTGGCGCTCTAGTGCAAGAAGAGTCGCCACCCTTTGGACTTGAGATCTGGGAAATCGTTGTCGGCATTGTCAGCGCGGTTGTCTTGCGATTTATTTTTGTCTCGAGGGCGAGGCGGGCCTTCCGACTCGTTGGTCAGAAAGTGTCCTTTGACTTGCGGGAGCAGCTGTTTGCCAGCGTTTTGGTTCAAGGTCCTGCGTTCTTTGGTCGCATCGGCGTCGGAGATCTGATGACGCGTGCGATCCAAGATATTTCGCTCGTGCAACGCCTGATTGCCTTCGGGTTAATCCAAGTCGTCATCATGGTGTACGCACCGCTCTTTGGTATGACGGCGATGCTGTTCAAGTCCGTGAGCCTGACAGTACTGATCTTGCCGCTTCTACCCATCCTGTATTTCTACGCGCAGTACGTGGCGACGCAAATGGCCGAGTCCTCCCAGCAGGTGCAGGAGTCCTTGTCCATGCTCGCCGCGCATACTCAAGAAAACCTGAGTGGTATTCGGACGGTCCAAGCCCAAGCTCAAGAAGAAAACGAAATTAAACGCTTCTTTAAAACCAACAATCAATACGCGTCGGCATTTTATGAGCAAGCCCGTATCAATTCGCTCATGACCGCCTGGACACCCTGGCTCACCGCGCTTGCACAGCTCGGGATCATTGTTTACGGCGGCAACCTTGTATTGAGCGGGGCCTTGAGTGTCGGCGACCTGATCTTTTTCCTTGCGTGCTTAAATATGTTGTTGCAGCCGATTCGAATGGCCGGCTTTTTTATCACGATGGTGGCCCGGGCGAGGGTTGGTGTGGAACGCCTGTGTGAGGTCTTCGATGCGCCGCCCGAGATCATTGACCGCCCAACGGGCGAGGCGCCGTCTGCGATCAGCGGCGCCTTTGTGTTCAAGCAGGCATCATTTACCTATCCGGGCGCAGTCATGCCAGCGCTGAGCGACTTAAATTTTAGTATTCAGCAGGGCGAGTCCATTGGCATCGTGGGGCGGGTGGGCTCGGGTAAATCGACCCTGCTAAAATTGTGTACCCGGTTACTTGAGGTGAATGAGGGCGCGGTTGAACTTGATGGTGTGCCCATTGACAGTTATGCGCTGGCGCAGCTGCGATCACAGATTGCCCAGGTCCTGCAGGACCCCTTTCTGTTTGGCGAGCCCCTGTCCGCGAATATCAGCTACGATGATCCAGAGCGAGCCCTAGACTTGATTTGGGATGCCGCCGATGCCGCCGCGTTACGAGAGACCGTTCTTACTTTCCCGGAGCAAATGAGCACCTTGGTGGGCGAGCGGGGCGTAACTCTGAGCGGCGGTCAGAAACAACGCACGACGCTGGCACGCGGGTTGATTCGTAATGCGCCCGTATTGATTTTGGACGATTGCTTTAGCGCAGTCGATACAGAAACAGAAGAACACATCTTGAGTCGGTTAAAGCGTTTGCGCGCGGGTAAAACGACCATTTTAGTCAGTCATCGGGTCTCAACGCTGCGGCACACCGATCGCATTTTGGTGCTGGAAGGTGGGCGTCTGATGGAATCGGGCTCGCATGATGCTTTACTCGCTAAGGGCGGCTTATACGCTGAACTCGAGCGTCTGCAGACCCAAGGCCAGCGGCCTGATTATGAGCCGGAACTGGTTTGATGAACCAAACGATCCCGCCAAATACGGGCCCCAAAAAAGACGATAAGCCCGATCGGGATCACGCCATGTTTGATGCTGAGCTATCGGGCAATGTGCTCAACTTTCAGCTGTTAAAACGCGTGCTCACTTGGCTCGTACCCTATCGGTTAAGCCTTTGGATTAGCGGCACGCTGGTCCTGGTGGCGAGCTTCGCTGCTGTTTTGATGGAGGTCGTGATCAGCCGAGTGCTGGTGGATTATATCATCGTCGGCGATGCAAACAGTCCCATGCCGGACCTTGGCCTCATTGCCTTGACGCAGCAGCTGGAAGAAACCTTTGGGTTGCCTGCGCTTTACGTGGCCGGTGGTTTGTTTTTCGTTTTGATGTCAATTGTTGCCTTGCTAGGGCATTGGCATCGCTTAACGCTTATTGATGCGATCGTGAAAGCGCTTCGGGATCTGCGCCAGGATCTGTTCGCGCACCTAGAGTCTCGGCCCAGCTCGTTTTTCGATCGCGTTCCCGTCGGGCGGATAATGACTCGGGTGACCAACGATGTTGAAGCGCTCTACGAAATGCTTCGGGGCCTTGGCAGCTTAGTAGGTGAGTTTGTGCCGTTTTTTGTGGCACTTACAATCATGTTGTCCACCAGTGTCGAGCTAACCCTTATTTTGTTGTTACTGGTGCCTGTTGTTGGATCGGCCACCTACTTTTTTCGGCAAGCCTCGCGTGAGATTTTTCGACAGGTTCGAAATAGCGTCAGCGGGCTCAACCAGTTCCTTCAAGAAAACCTTTCGGGGATGCAGGTCGTGCAACTCAGTCAGCGTCAGGAGCAGAATCAGGCGGCCTATACCGAAATTAACCGATTAAACCTAGAGCAAGAAAATCGCTCGATCAATCTAACGACGTATTACGGCGCGTTCAACGACTCTCTGGCCTCGATAGGCCTTGGCATCATTATCTACTACGGTGGCGGGTCGGTTGTGCAATCCGAAATGTCGCTTGGCGGCGTGATTTTGTTCACGCGGTTTATGAATATGTTGTTTACGCCGGTGGTTTTGTTGGGCGAGCAGCTAAATGTCTTGTTTCGCGCAATGGCCAGCGGCGAACGAATTTTTCAAGCCTTGGATTGGGATGAACAAATCCGCGAACCCAGTCAGCCGGCGACTTTGCCCGAGCGTCTAGAGGGACGGGTTGAGTTTAGAGGCCTGTCCTTTGGTTACTCGAAAGACACACAGGTGTTGGACAATGTAAGTGTTTTAATTGAGCCTGGTAAAAAGTTGGCCATTGTAGGACCAACGGGTTCAGGCAAAAGCACGATGATTCGGTTGCTGGGACGTTTTTATGATTTCCCGGACGGCATGATCTTTCTCGATGGGATTGATTTGCAACACATTCCATCACGATCAGTTCGGCGCCGTATTGGCGTTGTGCTTCAAGATTTTCACATTTTCTCAGGGTCAATCTTAGACAACATTACATTGTCGGATCCTCTGATCACACGAGCGCGCGCCATTGAGGCTGCCAAGATGGTGAATGCGCATCATTTTATTGAGGCGCTGCCGGAAGGTTATGATGCGCCCTTGGTTGAGCGAGGCGCGAACTTGTCGCAGGGTCAGCGCCAGTTATTGGCTTTTGCGCGGGTTCTCGCCGCGGATCCCGAAATTTTGATTTTGGATGAAGCCACTGCCAGTATCGATACCGAAACCGAACAGTTGATTCAAGAAGGCTTGCAGCGCTTGATGCAAGGCCGCACTAGCATCTTAATTGCCCATCGACTGCAGACCATCCAAGAAGCCGATCATGTGATGGTGCTTGAGCTTGGAAAGGTTCGAGAATATGGCACGCATCAAGCCTTGATTGCGCAGGGCGGTCTATATAAAACGTTGCACGATCTGCAGTTTCAGGAGCTCTCAGCTGACGTTACGCCGCCGGGTCTCGCGCCTGAGTAATCGCCAGCCAAGGCGGCATCACCACAAAGCCTCGAGACGTCTCAAGACCATTGTCATCGATCATCGCGATGTGATGCGCATATTGCTCCCGGCTTGCTGCTAGGGCCGTCATGCAATCAGTGGCGGTTAACCGCTGATCGATCGGAACGGGTTGTAATGTGCTCAACCAGTCTCGTTTGGTCAGCGGCCGGAAGCGCTGGCGGCCATCTTTGAAGCGACCGATAAAGTCTGCGTCCGTTAACCACCAACCTCGAAGATGGTCTGCAGTGACGGCGGCAGGGTAGTTCCAGTGCGCCGCCTGCCAAGCGGTGAAAGGATGAAAGAGCCTGCCCTTTACGATGCCCTTGACCTTGACGTTTGATGTCCCAAATCGATTTGTCAGTAGGTTTTGGCCGACGGGGGTCTTGGTCAGCGCCATTTGATGGCTGAGCAAGCGCTGCAATTTGAGATCCAGTCGATCGGTTGGGTTGGGGCCAAACCACGCGCTGGCTTGCGTGGTATCCCGAGTGCCAAGATAAAACTTTACTGCCAGTTCCCAATGCTCGAGGGTATCGCCGTTCTGAACAATGAGATCAAATTCACCGAGGGTGGCGGTCGGACCCTGAACCTGAAGATTACTGGCTAACAACTCATAGCCCTTTAAATGCCTAAGGGCGCACTGCCAAAGTCGTTCGAACTGAATTCCCAATCGGAAGCGTTGCCAGTCGGTTGGTGCCGGCCAGGCTAATGGCGCTTCTTCGAAGGCAAGCTCTGTAAAGAAGTGCTTGCTGGGAAAGCCTTGGCTCGGTAGCGCGATCAGTGGGGGACTATAAACACTCCAATGGCCGTCGCGTTGGAGCTGTTGGTGCTCGGAATCTTCCAATGAGAGGTTTGTCATATTTAACAAAGCACCGGGGGCGTTAAAGGCAAGCTGTGTATTATACTGCACAATCTTCTGTAGTTTTATTGATAGAGAGTGACTATGAGCTTTAGAGCGACGTTGATCAATTTTCTCCTCCGTCGAACCCTGAAAAAGATGCTGATCCAGCAGGGGGCGGATATTCCGGTCTTGCGGCAACGACTTGGCGCCAGTGAGCGCGCCGCCGGCAAGCCCCGTGTCGGAGTACAGGTCGAGACGATCGATCTTGACGGGTTATGCCTTCAAAAAGTGGTTCATGATGCCTGCACGTCGCAGCAGGCAGTGTTGTATTTCCATGGTGGGGGCTACGTGCTGGCGGGTTCAGCCGGGCACATTGCGCTTGCAGGACGATTGTCAGAGCTTGCTGGTGTTGCCGTCTACCTGGTCGATTATCGTTTGGCCCCAGAGCATCCTTTTCCTGCCGCCGTTGACGATGCGCTCAAGGCGTATCAAGGGTTGCTTGATCGGGGTTATGAGGCAAGCAACCTTATCTTAGCGGGAGACTCTGCGGGCGGCGGCTTGGCAGCAGCAACTTTGTTAAACCTCAAAAACCTAGGGTACGCCCAACCTGCTGCGGCACTTCTACTATCACCTTGGCTTGACCTATCGCTCAGTGGCGACAGCATGACTCGCAATGACGATCAAGATGTGATGCTGTCGACGGCCGTGTTGACGGCTTGGGCCAACGCGTATTTAGACGGTCGGGATCCCCTGGCGCCCTTGGCATCACCGATTTATGGTGATTTGGCGGGACTGGCGCCCATCCTCGTCCACGTTGGCAGTACCGAAGTTTTGCGTTCAGACTCTGAGGATTTTGTGGACCGCGTGATTGAACAGGGCGGTTCTGCCGTCTTAAAAATCTGGGACGACTTACCGCACGTGTTCCAAGTGCTGCTTGGACGCGTTCCCGAAGCCGAGGATTCTATTGCTTTGCTTGCCCAGTATTGTATTCAGCAGCTCAAGCCCAAAACGTGATCTCGTCCGCGGTAAAATTGAGACATTTGGTCTTGCTCGGTGGTGGGCATACCCACATCGGTGTCTTGCGGATGCTCGGCATGCATCCTGAGCCTGACTTGAAAGTCACTTTGGTGAGCCCAAGCCGTGAAACACCCTATTCCGGACTTTTGCCCGGCGTGGTCGGCGGACATTTCCCAGAAGAAGATTTATACATCGATTTAGGCCGTCTGTGTCAATTTGCGGGCGCCGAGTTGATCTTGGCGACCGCAACCGGGGTTAACCCAAATGGCTCTGAAATTGGGTTAGAAAATCGGCCCAGTCTTGCCTACGACTATTTGTCAATTGACGTGGGTATTGAGCCGGCGCTCACAGATCTCTCGGAATTCGATGAGGCCCTTGTGCCCGTTAAGCCAATTTCTGGATTTATGGCGCGGTTCAATTTGGTGTACGAGCAGTACCGCGGTGGTGGCGCCTTTGCCATTGTTGGGGCGGGAGCGGCGGGTCTTGAATTGGCTTTCGCGCTGAATCATCGCTTTGGCGCCAAGGCCGAAATAAATGGTTTCCAAAAACCCATTCTCTATTTGTGCCAGGCTGCTGCAGAAATTTTACCTGAGGCGCCGGGTCGACTCCGAACAAACATTCGAAAGGCGCTGGCCGCGCAAGGCATCCAATTTCAACCCAAGTTTCGCGCAGTGCGCCAAGGCGCAGGCCAGCTGGTGTCGGCAACTGGGGCTGTCTTAGAGGTCGATCAGGTCTTTTGGGCAACCGGTGCCGCGCCCCAGTCTTTTCTTAGGAACAGTGACTTGGCGTGTACGCCATCCGGATTTATCGCGGTGAACGCACAGTTACAATCGGTTAGCCATGCAAATGTTTTCGCGGTGGGTGACGCAGCCGACATGGTCGAGCAACCTCGGCCAAAAGCGGGCGTGTACGCCGTCCGTCAGGCCCCGGTTTTGTTTAAAAATCTAATAAGAAACCATCGCGGCCAGACCTTGACGCGCTTCAAACCACAGCAGCGGTATCTATCGTTGGTTTCACTGGGCGAGCAAAGGGCTCTGGGCTACAAAGGCTCTTTTTCGGGATCGGGGCGTAGCCTTTGGCGTCTCAAACGCCTCATCGATTACAGGTTCCTAGATTCGTTTAAAAACCTGCCGCTGATGACGCAGCCGAGTACATCAAACCAACAAGTGCTAGACCCCAGTACGCAGTGCCGAGGGTGTGGTGCGAAGGTGGCCTCGAGCATCCTGAGCGATGTGCTGTCTCAGCTGGATCCTGATGGCGGGCAGGTGCTGGATGACTCGGCGGTTCTGACGCCGCCGGTCGGCGAGCTTATGATTCAATCGGTCGATGCGTTTCGACCCATCATTGATGATCCCTATGTGCTCGCGAAAATTGCGGTCGTGCATGCCGTTAGCGATATTTACGCCATGGGCGGACGCGTGGGTCCGATTATGGTCAACCTAACATTGCCCTACGGTAGTGAATCCATCACTCGATCGCTTCTGCAGCAGGTCATGGCGGGCGTGCTCAGTCAGACCAAGGCTGAAGGTGGACAGTTGGTCGGGGGGCATACCGCTGAAGGTCTTGAGCTCAATATCACGGTCAGTGTGACGGGTTGGGCACCCTCGGACCACATCAAAACCAGTCGCGGCGCCCAGCTGAATGACCACTTAGTTCTGACCAAAGCACTCGGGACGGGCACTTTATTTGCAGCTTCAATGCGCGGCCAAGCGGCGCCGTCATGGATCAGCCATGCCGTTTCGATGATGTTGCATTCTAACCGAGCGGCAGGTGCTCTCGTTGCAGCGCCTTCGGTACATGCGGTCACGGATGTGACCGGTTTTGGTCTAGCGGGTCACCTGCAAGGCATGCTGGCGGCAGGTCAAGGCGTTGAGTTGATATTACCGCATCTACCCGTGCTGAAAGGGGCGTTAACCAGTTTGTCAGAGCTGGGCGTTTACAGCACCGCTCATGAGAAAAATCAGCGCGCCGCGAACTCGGTGCGCACGCAGGCCTTTTCGGACCAGCGTCTTTTAGCTCGGCAGTCGTTGTTGTTCGATCCTCAGACCTCTGGCGGGTTGTTAATCAGCGTCGCGCCGAATGCCTCTCAGGATCTTGTTGATCGGTTACAGGCGTTAGGCTTTGATCAGGCGGCCGTCATCGGCACGATAACGGATCAAGCAGGGATTGCTGTTAGCGGCGGCGTGTAGGGCCCGCTGCGTCGGTTAGCTTGCGCAACGAGGGGTTAATTGTATGATGCAAGAAAAGCAGATAATGGCAGGCCCCGCATGAGCGCAGAATACAATCCGGATTTTGATCCAACAGGGATAGAAGGCGGCGTCGATACCAATCAATTACCTTGGGTCGAGTTGGCCTGCGCGCCGGGCTGGCAATTTAAGCCGCTGCGGGCCAGTCGCGAAAGCGGCATGTTCTCAGCGATTGTCAAACTGAATCAAGGCGTCAGCACGACGAATTTGTTACACCTTGGTGCAATGGATTTACTCATCCTCTCTGGCGAGCTTAACTTTATTGGGGGCCCACTGGCCGGCAGTATCGGCCCCGGTATTTGGGGCTATGTGCCGGCGAATGCCTGCGTCGCCGGGTTGCAGGCGGTACAAGACACCGAATTCCTCGCAAATTTTTATGGACCCGTTGCATTCTTGTCAGAGCAGCGCGCTGTTTTGAGTCTGTTAACGGCGATGGATCTGCAACAGGGCGCTGACGCGCATGGCATCACGTTAGTACCCAATACCTTGGCAGAATGTATGCAGCCCAGAGCGCAATCCGCCCACGTGGCGGCTATACCGCTTGCCATTGCAGGCCCGAGCGCAGGTGAGTTGGTTAATGTTCAAGCGGCGGCGGCAGATTTTGTGCATCCGCATTTTGTAGACACCCGCGCCATTCCCTGGATTGTTGACCCAACCTTGCCGGACATTGGTTTGAAAGTGCTGCGCGTGAGTGAAGAAACGGGTGTTAGTTCGTTGATTGTTCGGCACAACGGCGTCGCAGGGCCTCATTACCATTTGGGGGCAGCCGATTTTCTAGTGCTCAATGGCCACATTGGTTACCGAGCGGGTCCGACGGAAGGTTACGGGCCAGGCGTTTGGTTTTATGAACCCGCCGGGGCGCGGCATGAAGCCACCCAGCGGGTAGGTGATCATGAGGATCTAATTTACACCGCCAATGTTTATGGTCCGATTCAGTTCGATGAGGGGCCCGGTACGCCAATTAATGCGGTGCAGTCTTGGATGCAATACAAGCAAGCTGCGACGGCCTTTGGCATCGAGCTCGTAGCCAATCAATTTGAATCTGATTCGTCGCTACTTGCGTGGGCGCCGATAGGTTCAGCCTAATAGGACGAGCAGTCATGTTGGAAAATTCGTGCAATTAGGGATGCCGAAGAGGATGAATCCGATAGATTGGATCATCCTGGCAGTCACAATGATAAAAACGGAAAGTCAAAAGATCGTGCACGAGGACGAATATTTTGTGGATCAATCTCATGCGCTCAGGCACGAGCGCCCAGGGCATAGGGTCCTGCGTCGACGCTTGAGCGCTTTGTTTGAAAGCCGCTATGATGGCGCGAGCATTAATGAGATGGCGCCTCGCGCTTGGCGAGTGTTGCCTGATGGTTTGATCGCATCGAGGCGCCGGGCAATCAACGTAATCGCAAAGGGCCATCACCATGACGCTTGAATCCGCTGAAACCATCGATGTCCACGCCCACGCTGTACTTGAAGCAACGATGGGGGCCGCCGGCACGCACGGTCCTACCTTAAGTTTTGATGAGCGACCTAAGTTTACGGTGGCCAATTACGAGCTGACAGGCGTCAAGTATCGCGGCAGTCCGTTTATGGACCCTGATCTTCGAATCCAGTCAATGGATCAGGCTGGTATCGATTTTCAAATTCTCTCGCCGAATCCGTTAACCTATTTTCACTTTATTGAGGTGGATCAGGGGCAGGCGTTTTGTCGCACTCACAATGATGCTTTGGCAGATCTCGTTCAGAATTACCCCGACCGTCTTGCAGCTTTTGCCAGTTTGCCTATGCAGGATATTGGCTTTGCTATTGAAGAGTTAGAGCGCTCGGTACGGGATCTTGGGTTTCTGGGTGCTTATATCGGTACGGACTTCGGGATGCCTCTGAATGATGCGCGGCTTAGCCCGTTTTATGAAAAGCTGGTTGATCTAAATGTCCCGCTCTTTATTCATCCAGCCCCAGCTGGCATTGATGGGCCTTTGGGCGACGCCAACCTTAAACAATTTGACCTGGATATTATCGTAGGGTTTGCGGCCCAGGAGACCATCGCGGTCTGCACCTTGATCTACGGCGGTATTTTGCAGCAATACCCTGAATTAGACATTTGTCTGAGCCACGGTGGCGGTGCGACCGGTTATGCCTATGGACGGATGCGCATGGCGGCTCAAAAACGGCCCTGGGCGAGTGCGGAACTGCAAGCGGATGGCGCGTTTGATGCGCTCCTGCACCGCCTTTGGTTCGATACCCATGTCCATGATGCGGCATCGCTTGCGCTGCTCACGCAGCATGTTAATGAGGCGCGCTTGGTGTTCGGCACCAATTTTTCTGGCTGGGATCAACAAGACTATAATGTTAGGCAGGAAGCAAAGCCCTATACCCATAATGCGCAAAGACTGCTAAGAGCCGGAGGAACAACTTGATGAACCCATCTGCAACCCTTGCATCGTTGGCCGCGCGTTTAGATCGGCTTGAGTCTAAAGATGCCATTCGGGATATTGTGACGGCCTATGCCATTGCTTGCGATGAGCACGATATGCCAAGGCTCATGAATTTGTTCACGGTGGATGCGTGTTTTGATGCACCGAATGGGTCCATGGTGGCGAATGGGAAAGCGGCCATCCAAACATTGTTCGAAAAAACCTTTAAAATTCGAGGCCCGGCCTATCATTGGACCCATGATGTCACCCTTGAAATTGATACCGCGGACCCCAATCGCGGGACGGGATTGGTTCTCAGTCATGCTGAGACAACGCCGAATGGCGTCGTCTCGATTGCCGCGATGCGCTACCAAGATGACTACCGCCGAGAATCAGACGGCCAATGGCGCTTTGCCAAGCGCGTCATTTCTTTTTTGTATTATGTCCCCGCGAGCGACTATTCCCAGGGCTTAAACCATCCGGATCGGGTGGTGATGGGTGGCAGTCGGCTGAAAGCAGATTATCCAGAAGCGCTGCCGGCCTGGCAGGCCTTTATCGATGCACATGGTCCGCTAGACTTGGATTAAGATCGTATGAAAACCCAATCAAGACACGATGAAATGATGGGGCTCGCCGCACGAGCGCTGCAACACTTTGAACATCAAACAACCGATTTAGCATCCGAAATCATGTCGCAGCCGGTGGCCGCTTATATTGATCTCGCGCGCTATCAGGCAGAACGCGAGGGCATTTTTAAACAGCTGCCCTTGGCGCTCGCCCT
>JABGTE010000041.1 GCA_018647445.1 Gammaproteobacteria bacterium | reverse complement strand
GGCTGCCAGTATAGGCCTGACTCTTTCTGTAGGGTGCCCTGCCCGGCTACCGCCCGGTCGATAAGCGCGTTTTATCAAATCAAGAGCTGCCAACTTAGACCTTGATTGCCTTAATCGGTTCCTGCAGTTAGCCCACGGATGATCTGAAAGTAATCTTCGATACGTTTAAGGTGGCCGTCGACGTTGGTGGGTTCCGCGTTATGGGTGGCGAACGCCATATGGGTCGCACCTAGGTTCTGCCATTTTTGAAAGTGTCCGGCCCAACGCTCGGGCGACCCGCCGGCGAACTGTGCTTGCGCCTGAATACCGAAAGTTTCCCACGGTAAACCAAGGCTTGCCCGAGTGTCTTTGAGGTAGGCAATGGCGTCGGCCGCGGCTTGGTTGGCGCCCATGAGCGGCATCCATCCGTCGCCCTGACGCGCGCAACGCGTGAGCAGCCTCTTTGCGCTACCCCCAAACCAGATTGGGATGTCTTGACTGGGTCTTGGATTGATGCCAGCGGCATCGACTGTGTGGAAGGCCCCGTCAAAGCTAAAAACATCTTCCTGCCAAAGCTTCTTTAAAAGTTCAACTTGCTCAGCCTGCCGGTTACCCCTATTTTCAAAGGGCACCCCGAGGGCTTCGTACTCGATTTTATTCCAACCAGTGCCAACGCCAAGTCGAAAGCGATTGTCTGACAAAATCTGTAACTCCGCCGCTTGTTTAGCAACCAGTGCGGTTTGGCGTTGCGGCAGAATCATGACAGTTGTGACCAGCTCGATGGATTGAGTTACCCCGGCGACAAAGCTTAAAAACGTCAAGGGTTCATGGAAGGCAACTCGACTGTCGTACATGCCGCGCCAGCCGCCGGGCCGGTTGGCGTCAGCGCCGAGTACGTGGTCATAAACCAAGAGATGCTGCGCGCCTAGCGCCTCGATTCCTTGCGCATACGCGCGGATTGCGCCAGCGTCGTTGCCAATTTCATTGTGTGGCAGGACTACCCCTAGTTTCATAATGCAGCTCGCAGGATTTGATGAAATCAGAGTGTATCGAAAAAACGGCGTTAAGACCTAACGCAAGGGCGCTGAGTGAGATTACGCTGGTTCTGCACAGGATCGCCAAAAGGCCTTAAGGCCGGCCTCGAGTTCTTTGGTGCTGTGAATGATTTTAGTTTGCCAATGCTGAGGCAAATAAGCCTTGTTGTCAGCTGCGTTGAACCTTGGATCAACCAGCAGCACGATGCCCTGATCATTTTCGCTGCGAATGACGCGGCCACCCGTTTGGATCACGCGTTGCAGGGCTGGATAGCGGTATGCAACATCGTAGCCACTGACTTGTGCTGCGCGCGGGTCAATCGACATGGTTTCTGATAGCTTTGTGCCTGTCTCGGAGTGCATGCGGCGCGATAAAGCATCTTGCGCTAGGGTTTTAGGGGCAAGTCCTAGGCTGATAATCATCGCGCCAGATAGGCGCTGACCTTTCAAGTCGATGCCTTCTGCAAAGCGCCCCCCCATAACAGCGAACCCAAGGCGCTCTGAATCTTCTGTAAAGCCGTCGGTAAACGCCTTTACGGCTTGATCTGACATATCACGGGTTTGGCAGTGCAGCGATATGTCTGGGAACATCGTCTCAAACGCAGCTCTGACGTCTTCTAAAAACGCGTAGGACGGAAAGAACACAAGGTAGTTGCCGCGTTTCCCCGCAACCAATGTTGTCATAAGCGATAGCAGATCGGGGATCGCCTTTCTGCGATGCTGAAAACTAACTGGAATATGGGTTGCAATCAGCGAGAGCTGTTTTTCGGCGGCAAAGGGGGATGGCACCTTCAGCCATTGCGCACGCGTTTTAAAGCCGAGTAAGTCACCATAGTAGGCCTTGGGCGATAGCGTTGCTGAAAACCCGATCAACGTATCGGCCAGAGCATAACCTTCTTGTAGTTGCTGTCCTGGATGCACGCAGGCTAAGCGGACGGTGCTGTTGTTCTGACTGTCCAAGACGAAGGTAGCGTAATCATCATTCAGCTTGTCGAAAACTTGAAGAAATCGGTGTGCATCAAATAGGCATTGCGTGAGCTCTGCCGGCAGACCTTGTGGCGCTTCAAGGGTTTCAAGGTGGGTTAGAAGTTGCTGCAGACGGGTGCATAAGGGCTTTAAAGCCTCCGCGCTGACTTCAATTTCGGGCGCAATCGAGCCGAGCGACTTGTTAAGCGCTAAAAAAGCTCGGTTGACTTGGTTCAAGTACTTGACGCAGGTCGGATAAGCAGCCCTGCTCTCTTTTTTTGCTGCCTGAAATTGATGCTTTTGGACTTCCGCAGAAAACATGTCCTGGCCTCGATCCACTAAGTTGTGGAGCTCGTCGAGTAACACGCTGTAGCGTCCTTTTCGCTCTTCAAAAAAACGTTTTAGCCGAGTGCTGGGACTGAACAAATAATTGTAGTCACAGACAATGACATCCATTTCTCTGGCTGCATCAAGACTCAGCTCAAAGGGACACACTTGATGGGCTTGTGCGAGGGCTTCCAAACGCATTTTGTCCCAGTGACCGGGTTGCTTTCGAACCACTTCTAATGCCTTCGGTAGTCGATCAAAGTAGCCCGCGGCATAGTTACAGAAGTTTGGATCACAGGGTTGTTCTGGATTAAAACAGGCTTTACGTTTCGCGGTGATGGTGAGAGACCGGATGGGCAGTCGTTGTGTATGAATTTGCGCGAGGGCGTCCTCGGCGCTGGCCTGGCCGGCGGTTTTCGCCGACAAGTAAAATACTTTTTCAACTTGAGTCTTCGGCAAAGACTTCAGTGTCGGAAATAAACTGGCCATCGATTTGCCGAGTCCGGTAGGGGCTTGCAGCAAGAGTTGGCCGTCTTGCAGGCTGCTGCGATACGCCGCCTCAGCGATTTGGCGTTGGCCCGGTCTAAAGTCGTCAAACGGAAAGGTTAGCGCCTGCAGGGCGGTGTTCCTGCTTTGGAACCATTCCGCGCGTGCGTTGAACCAAGTAACAACCGGTTCTAAGAGCGCTTCAAACTGTTCGGCTAATGCCTCGGCAGATAGAACGCTTGCAATAACGGTTTCCACAGCGCTGTCCGGGTTGACGTAGTTCAGCCGCAGTTCGATCTCGCACAACTGCTCGGCTTCACAGATTAAGTGGCCATACAAAACCAGCTGGTTGCGATGTTGCTGCTGGACGGAGTCAGGGATGCGCTCAATGGGCATGCGGGTCGTTTTAATCTCTTCGACCCAAGCTAGTTGTTCCCGCTCAGCGGGATGGTAGCCATCGGCTCGGCCGCTAATACTCATCTCGTGTCGTCCAATCGACCGACGCGCCCGCACTGTCTTTTCTTTTTGGTAGCCGGGTCCGCGTGACCGCTGCACCCTTTGATGGGTTTGCATGCCTTCCATTGCAGACGTCTGATGAGTGATCCGCGCATTGATATCACCGGATGGTGTAAACGCCGCGATGGCGCCGACTGAGAATTTCAGTTGTAGGCCTAAGGCAATCGGCGGTTTGGGCGCCGACAAGGCGGTATCAGGCGTGCTCATGGGGTCTTTGCCAGGTCGTCGGAATCGGTCACTTGTAGTACCGAGACCTCAATGCCTTCAGCGCTCAGGAAACGAAGCCAGGCTGTTTGGTGGGTTTGTAGGCGGTCGCCGGGACCTTTTACTTCGATGAGCTCGTAATGCGCTGTAGAGAAGACTATCAGGTCTGGAAAGCCTGAACGAAACTTTTTGGGGTTCTGTAATATACGACGAAAAATAGCGGATAAGGCGGGCCAGGCTGTGTGGTTTAGCACAAATAAGAGCCCGGGCAGTTCGATCGCTGACCAGTGCACAAACGGGTTGGCTAATCCGAATTTGTCTGTATAGCAGCTCTCTAATTGTCGTTGCCGTTGCGCTAAGGTCGATAGCATATTAAATCGTTGCGCGAAGGATGCTGCCCGGCGATGGGCAAAGTCAGCCTCATCGAGGTCCGCGGGGCCGCGCTGGAAGGGATGGTGAAAGGCGCCCGGGATGGGGGTGAAGATGACTTCCCAAAATAGTAATCCTAACAGTGCCGGATACAAGTGGTTCTCAATGTGCACGGCAATCCGCCCCTGTTCGGCAAAATGCTCAATCACGCGTCGTTCAACACGAGTCACCTTATTCAGGGGGAGGTTGATTTGTTCAATCCGTAAGGGGTTGGGCACTCGGACCGCCTCCTCGCTAATCGCGCCATGATTGGCACGTAATACGCGTTCGGCATAGTGCCGTGCCTCAGGATCATTAGACGACTTAAGGATTGTATTGCAGAGCAGTAAAGCGACCTCTGGCGCGGTTTTGATCTGCAGTCGAGCTTGGCGCATTAAAGCCGGTGCTAGATCTGATTTTTGATAACAACGCAGTGCCTCGTTGGCCAGACCGATCCGCTCATGAATGCGTCCCAAGCTTAGGTGAAGCTTGTTCAATGCGCGCATGACGAGTGGGTGTTCGCTTGCGTCGGGTACCATCTCGGTAAGACTGGTCAACGCCTTGGTTAACTCAATTTGGTTTGCTTCATCTGGTTTTCGTTTGAGCCTAAGACTGTCTCGCTCCAACGTTTTGGCCCATTGTCGAAACGTCCCGATGAGGCGCAACAGATCTAGATCATCCCGAGTGCTAAATGCGGGGCTTAGGCTCAAATCAACCGTCTCAAATCGCTGAAGACCCAAATCGCTTAAAACAAACTCGCTCAGATCTTGATATTCATTCCCAAAGAACAGGTGCTGGCACAGTGCCATGAGTGTCTGCTCGCGTACACACACGATTTCAAGGTCCGGTAATTCGAGGCTTGTTTCCGCAATAGTCTGCTCGATTTGGGCGCGTGAGGCATTGCTAAGCCCTAAGGGCGTCAACACAGCGAGTTGTTTGAGTTCTTTGACCGTTCGAAGACTGAGGAAAAGGTCCTGGCGCCCCCCCCTGATGGGCTGTAAAAACCCCGCGTTGATCAAATTTTTAACAGCGATATCCAGGGTTGGTAATTCGGAATAGGTCAGTTTATCAACCCGAAAATAGGCCCCTTTGCGTTGTAAAAGACGGGTATATAAGGCACGCGCCGGTTTGGGCAAGGCTTGAAATGCCTGGAGGCGTTCTCGCTCTGGTGCCTTAAACACCTGCTCGTATCGTTTTGAAACAAACGAAAGCAGGTAGTCTAGGTAATCTAGATAATAAAATGGATTAAGTTTGGGGTTGGTTGAAAACGGCTGCATCAAGCTATCTTAAGCTGTATTTATATACAGTAAAAGGTCGGTCGAGTGTAAAGCTCGGGCTGCGGACTCAAGGCGTATTGTCAAACCCGTATCGCTTCATTTTGTTTTTCCAACGCCCAGATCGAAAACGATGTGAGAGCATCAGGGCTTTGATGAGGTAGTCCCCTAAGAGCGCCGCAAAGATCCAAGTGACGGACAAGCCTAAATAGGTGAATAACGCGGCAAGACCAACCCGAATCCCAATGAGTCCTACCATGGTTGCGAGCAAGGGATAGCGGGTATCGCCCGCGCCCCTTAAACAACCACTCAATGTGAATTCGATGCCCATCAGGGGCTGTGCGAACCCAAGAATGTAAATGAAGATTACGGTGTAATGGATCACCTCCGCATCATCAATCAGATAACTCGAGATTTCCCGGGCAAAGAACATGATCACTATAGATAACGACATCATGCTAATGATGGCCAGTCGCGTCGCGCGCCAACCCTGCTTAGCGGCCGCCTCGGGCTGTTGTGCTCCTAGGTACTGACCAACCAGCGTCGCGCCAGCAATGGAAAAACCAAAGCCAACGACGAACGATAGGCTTAGAATTTGCACGCCGATGCCGTAAGCCGCGTAGGGCGCAGTACCGTAGTAGGCCACGAGCCACAAAAACCCGATAAAACCCAACTGAAAAATAAATTGCTCGACCGCCGCTGGATAGCCGATTTGATAGAGCTGTTTCACGCGCGCAACGGTTATTGAGCCGACCCCGCCCGCCTGGATCCTTAGTTGCTTGCCGTAGAGCGCGAGCAACAGGACCACGGCCGCAACGGTAAAGGACAACCCGCTGGCTAGCGCTGCCCCACTCGTGCCCATTTTCGGTAAACCGAAATGACCGAAAACCAACGCGTATACCAAGAAAACATTAACGATGTTCATGAGTACCCCAATCCAAAGGGGGGTTTTAGCGTCACCGGATGCTCGAAGGGCCGCGCCCAATATCATGTTGATCGCAAAGCTGACGTTAAATATGGCCAAGATTTGGATGAACTCAGCGGCAAGGCGAGTCGTTGTCTCATTTAGGCCGAAAACACTCGCGATATCATAAGCAAACACAATACAAGGCACTGTCAGCGACAAAGCCACGCCATTACCGACCCAAAGCGAGGCGCTGGTGACCCGAGCGGCCTCGGCATAGTTTTGAGCGCCCCAAGCCCGCGCTACCATGGCTGTCGTCCCCGCGGATATGGCCATTAAGATGGCCTGGATGGCGAAAAATAAGCGGTGCCCTGTGGTGACTGCGGCAACCGCTTCAGATCCGAGACTACCAACGATTTTGATGCTGATGATGCCAATAATCGAAAACAACAAGTTTCCTAGAATGGAAGGCCAAGCCAGTTCCCAGATTTTGAGTTGGATTTCGGGTGGCGCGTTTGTGCTTGCTTCGCCCTCTTGAGGCGGTTGCGCAATGGGCATTTTGGCGATCCGATCGGTCACCGACGCTGTCGATGAATGATCAATAATTGAGTGAACGGTTAGGCCAGCGAAGATACAGGATCAAATGCGATGGGTAAAGGGTGGCGAGTGATAACAGCTGCAATCGGATTATTTATGCCCCCGGGGGCTTTTATCGCGTGAGACTGAGTCACAGAATAGGGAAAGTCACTGAAAAGCTTGCGCCCTGCCCGGGTTTGGACACCAGCTTAATACGACCCTGATAGCGTTCGACGACGTGTTTCACAATTGATAAACCCAGCCCCGTGCCCCCTTTGTCACGGGACCGGGCGGGATCGACGCGATAAAAACGTTCAAAAATTTTGTCGTGTTCTTCTGCCGGAATACCAACGCCTTGATCTGTTACGTTGAACATGATCACTCCCCGCTCCGTCATCGATAGCATCATGGTAACTGTGCCGCCATGATCGCTATACTTAATCGCGTTATCGATAAGGTTTGAGAACATCAGCGCAAAGTCATCCGCACGCCCCTTGATGGTTTGTTGCTGGCAATCGGGACTTGCCTCGTAGGTCAGTTGGATCTGCTTAATTTCAGCATCAAGTGTTTTGGTGAGATAGACCTTGTGAACAACGTCGTTTAGAACCAGCGTTTTATCCGAGTCAAGGCCATGGCTTGTGTCCAACCGAGACAACTGCAATAAGTCTTGGACGATTGAGGCCAGCCGATGAATCTGTTGCTGGCTTCGGACCAGAAAGGATCGACGCGTTTCTGTCGGCATCTCGATATCATCGATTACGGTGTCGACGAACCCGCGCAGGGCCGAGATTGGCGTTTTAAGCTCATGGGAGGCATTGGCAACGAAATCGGTTCGTACGCGTTCTAAGCGGTGCAGTTCCGTCGTATCCCGCAGTACCAAGATCATACCTTCGACCGACGCGTCCCCTAGGCGCAACGCTGAAACTTCGATGCGCCGACCACCGAGGGTCATTGTCTGGTATTGGGGAACGGTTGCTTTAAAGCCTAACCTTACGATCTCGCTAAGATCTCGAGCGGTTGAGAGGTCGTGGAAGGGCTGATTGATGGCACTCGATTGCTCAAGGTTCAAAATCGCCGCGGCCGAGCGATTTATCTGGATCACGGTCTGGTCAGTGTTGAGCGCAATGATGCCTTCGGTCATGCTTTGTAACACGGCAGCCAGTTCGTTTTGACGAGCCGTTACTTCCTGTATTTTGGCTTCTGTGCCCGCTGCCAGTTGGTTCAGCGCATGTGCAAGACTGCCGAGTTCGTTGGCATGTCCCTCATCAAGCCTAAGACTAAACTCGCCGCTGGCCATAAGGACTGAGGCTTGGGTCATTCTGAGCACAGGCAGAACGATTCTGCGCGCGAAATACAACCCGATGAGAATCGCGATAAAGGTGAAAGCCACGGTCAAGAGATTGACCTGCAGGCGCATTGCGTTGACCTTTTGCTCGACGCTAGTCAGCGGCATACTTACTCGAACATAACCCGTGGGCGTGGCCGTTGAACCCAACGCCAAGGCGACATACAGCATGTCTCGCTGCCGGGTTGTGCTATAACGCTCGGCAATACCAAGCCCTGTTTTGGATGCCGTTGGCGGGCTAGCTGCAATAATCTCTGGGCGCGTTCGGTGATTTTCCATCAGATCTGCATCCTCGCGATTGTCACTGAGGACTGTGCCATCCGGGCCAAGAATCGTGATTCGCTGGTCGGATTGAATCACTGGGAGTGCGGCCCGCTCGAGAATCAGGGGGTCATAGAGTTGTTTGAGGAGCTGGACTTGATGTCCTAAAGACTCTTCAATCGCCGTTCGAGCATCAGACGCCACCTGTTGGGCCGCAAAATAACCAATGCTGAGCGCAGAAATGAGGACGAGTGCGCAGAGTAATCCCCAAACTTGCCAAAGCAGTTTCGATTGATAAATCCTTGGATCATATCTGGTCGGCAAACCGGTACCCTACCCCGCGCACGGTTTCGATGAGGCCTGTCTGCGTGCCTAATTTCTTTCGGACCGAGCGTATGTGAACATCAATGTTGCGATCGACAACGACAACGGCATCTCCCACGACTCTATTTAACAATTGCTCTCTCGAAAAAGCACGACCTGGGTGGCTCGCGAGCACCATCAGCAGTTTGAATTCGGTTGCGGTGAGTTTTAACGGCGTGCCCTGTAGGCTGACCTGATGCCGGTCAATATCAATGATCAGATCGCCGCGACGAATTTGATCTTGTTGTTGCGATTCTCGAGCAGTAGAACGCCTGAGTACGGCTTTTACACGTGCAAGGAGTTCCCGGGGACTGAAGGGCTTTGGAATGTAGTCGTCAGCGCCAAGACCTAAGCCAATCACAACATCTGATTCTTCTTCTTTTGCTGACAAGATGATAATTGGTAACGCTTTGGTTTTCGTCTCCGCCCGTAACTGCTGACAAATCGTGAGGCCATCAACACCGGGGAGCATAATATCGAGAATGACCAAATCTGGATTCTTGGCTTGGATCAAGGATAGGCCCTGATCACCTCGGCTGGCGGTTAAAACGTCATAGCCTTCTCGTTTAAGATTGTAGGCAATGATGTCTTGGATATCAGTTTCATCCTCAACAACCACAATCAAAGGCTTCGACATGCAGACTCTACCGGTAGATTACCAAGTGTTTAACAGGATTAAAGTTTTTGGAAAACCAATGACGCATTGGTGCCGCCAAAGCCAAAACTGTTGGACATAACGGTCGTGAGCCCAGCTTGATCAATCCGTTCGGTCACGATCGGGGCGAATGCCAGGTCTGGGTCAAGTGTTGTGATATTGGCTGAGGCACAAATGAAGTCATGTTCTAGCATTAGCAGCGAATAGATGGCCTCGTGCGCGCCGGCCGCACCAAGAGAGTGCCCGCTCAGCGATTTTGTCGAGCTTATTTTCGGCATCGACTCGCCGAAAAGGCGCTGCACCGCGGCAATTTCGGAGGGATCCCCCGCGGGCGTGCTCGTACCATGGGCGTTTATGTAATCAATGGGCTCATCGATTTCGTTCATTGCGATCCGCATCGCGCGCTCACCACCTTGGCCCGATGGCGCAACCATATCAAAGCCATCAGAGGTGGCCGCATAGCCTTTCACTTCGGCGTAAATTTTGGCACCACGCGCTTTGGCGTGCTCAAGTTCTTCCACAATGACGAAGCCCGCGCCGCCTGCGATGACAAAACCGTCTCGGTCAGCATCGAAGGCCCTGGAGGCCGTTTCAGGGGATTGATTTCGCTTGGTTGATAGAGCGCCCATCGCATCGAATAAGGCACTCATTGACCAGTGCTCTTCTTCCCCACCGCCGGCAAAAACAATATCCTGCTTACCAAGTTGAATTTGTTCTAGAGCATGACCGATGCAATGCGCGCTGGTAGAGCAGGCACTGGTGATTGAATAGTTAATGCCTTTGATTGAAAAAGCCGTTGCCAAGCAGGCCGAGACCGTTGAGCTCATGGTTCGGGTGACCCGATAAGGCCCTACGCGCTTCAGTCCTTTTTCTCTTAATATATCGGCCGATTCGATTAAATTTGAAGAGCTGGCCCCACCCGACCCGGCGACGATACCGGTACGTTCGTTCGAGATGTCATCGGGTTCAAGGCCAGAATCTGCTAGAGCCTCTTTGAGCGCAATATAGGAAAAAGCTGCGGCGTCCCCCATAAAACGTCGCAATTTACGATCGATTAAGGCTTCTTGATCGATTTCGATGCTGCCAGCGATGTGCGAGCGCAAGCCCATTTCTTCATAAAGGGGCTGGTATTTAATACCGGACCGAGTGGCCTGAAGCGCAGTGAGCGTCTCTGAAACAGAGTTACCAAGTGGCGAGACAATTCCCATTCCTGTGATTACAGCTCTTTTCATAACGTTTCGCTCCTATAAATTCTGATCGACTATTTGCCTTGGTCGTTAACGTGCCCTGCAAGATACCGCCGCCTTATTTAAAATCATCCAGCGACGTGAACAACCCAACCTTGATGCTTTCGGCAGTGTAAATTTGCTTACCATCGACTAAAACAGCGCAATCGGCGATACCCAGTACGGTTTTACCCTCTCGAATTCGCGTCACGTCAATTTCGTAGCGCACTAATTTATTGGTTGGTAAAACCTGTCCTCTAAACGCGACCTTACCGCACCCTAAAGCTCGACCTAAACCCGGGTTACCTTTCCACGCTAAAAAGAAACCCAGTAGCTGCCACAGGGCATCAAGGCCAAGACAACCAGGCATAACGGGGTCATTCACAAAATGACAGTCAAAAAACCAAAGATCAGGATTGATATCGAGCTCAGCGATAATCTGACCCTTCCCCGCTTTACCGCCATCTTTCGTGATCGATGTAATGCGATCAAGCATCAACATCGCATCAATCGGGAGATGAGCGCCCCCAGGGCCAAACATATCGCCATGACCGCAGTCGAGCAGGTCTTGTTTGTTGAATTGAGTGAGATGGCTGACATCAAGCATAGGTGACCCCGGTATGGCTCGAATATCTGAGCGCTTATCAATGAGGGGCGCAGTATAGCATCGCGGATAAAGAATAAAACTTTGACATATTGGGGAGAATCTGGAAATTTGCGCTAGTTGAACGCTTGCTGGTCCCTGCCAGTCATTATTATGGAAAAAGATTATGATCGAGATTAGCCCGCTGTCCGTGGTGCACCCAGATGCCAAAATTGGATCAGATTGCTTTATAGGCCCCTTTTGCACCATTGGTAAAGATGTTGAAATTGGCGCTCGTACTTGTCTTAAGAGTCACGTGGTGATCGATGGCTACACGACCATTGGCGAGGACTGCGTTGTATATCCCTTTGTAAGCTTAGGCATTGACTCGCAGGATCAAAAGCATCTTAAAGATTCGGTGACCTATACCCGAATCGGTGATCGAAACACCCTCCGCGAATTTGTTTCGGTCCATAGCGGGACCGAAGCCGGTAGTGTTACGGAAATTGGAAATGATTGTGCGCTTCTGACCCAGGCGCATGTTGGACACAATAGCCGAGTCGGCAACCATGTGGTGATGAGTCATAGCGCGACCCTAGCAGGACATGTCGTTGTGGGAGATTATGCCAATATCGGCGGTTTAGCCGCGGTGCATCAATTTTGCCAAATTGGCCCAGTTGCGATGGTTGCCGGGATGGCGCGTGTGGTGCAGGACGTCTTGCCTTACACCATTGCCGAGGGCTTTCCTGCTCATATGCGCGTCGTGAACAAGGTTGGGTTGGAACGCGCCGGGTTTTCGACGCAGAAAATACAAGAAATCCGGAAGGCCTTTAGAATCTTGTTTACGCGTGATCTTCGTTTGGAAGAAGCGGTCGCCGAAGTGCGCAAAGAGATCGGTGAATCTAGTGAGATTAATGTCATGCTGGACGCCATTGAGCGCTCGCAACGGGGACTCGCGCGGCCCGATTCAGCAACGTTTGAAATGAACGTTGGCTGAGAGTCCATCGACACGCACTTCATCAGAAGTTCGTTTAAACGCGGTATAAAGGGAGAAGGTTTTGATTAAAGCAGTTCTTTGGGATTTTGGAGGCGTTTTAACGTCAAGCCCGTTTGAAGCATTCACTCGTTATGAGCAAGCAAATGGTTTGCCAGTCGACTTTATCAGGTCAATCAACGCGACCAACCCCGATACCAATGCTTGGGCGCAGTTCGAGAGTAATCAGATGTCTGTTGCGGCCTTTGATGCGGCTTTTGCAGCAGAATCAGAAGCTCGCGGTCATTTGATCCGCGGTCAATCGGTATTGGCCTTGCTGTCTGGCGATATTCGGCCGCGCATGGTGCAAGCGCTTAAACAGATCAAGCAAACCCATGCGGTTGGCTGTATCACAAACAATGTTAAAAGCGGTCAAGGCGCTGGGATGGCGCGCTCTGAGTCCAAGGCCCAGGCTGTTGCCGAGGTCATGGCGCTGTTCGATACGGTGATCGAGTCAAGCCTGGTGGGTATTCGCAAACCCAATCCAGAGATCTATCTGATGGCCTGTCGAGCCATGTCGATTGAGCCAACAGAGGCATTATTCATCGATGATCTGGGGATCAACTTAAAGCCCGCAAAAGCCCTCGGGATGACAACGATCAAGGTGCTAAATGAAGCCCAAGCTTTGCACGATTTAAGCGCGGCCCTGGATTTAGTGCTGCCCAGCCAGGCTTGACACAAATTGGCATCGCAGTTTTGTGATCGGCCTCGCCGATCAAAGCGCGATGATATCAGCACCCGCAGCCACCTCGGAGGCTAGCAGTACAGGTTCTATACCCGTCTGCTGGAGGTAAGCGTTCGTAACCCATGCTTCGTGCGCCTCGAGGTGCTCGACGGGTACGAGGCTAATCGCACAGCCGCCAAAACCCGCGCCTGTCATCCGGGCGCCGAGCCCCAAGCCTGAATCTCGGCTTAATTGGGTGATTAGATCAAGTTCAGGGCAGCTTACGTCGTAGTCGACTGACAGCGAATGATGGCTTTCATTCATTAAACGACCTAAAGCTCCCATATCGTTATTTTCGAGCGCGAGTGCGGACTGTAAGACGCGGGCTTGCTCGGAAAAAATGTGTCGTGCCCGAATTTTTAGCGGATCTGATTCAAGTAAGGATAAGGCCTGGGTCACTCGATCGTCCGGTAAGGTTGCAAGCTCGGAATAACGTGTTGTTTTATTGGTTGAATCATTATCCGCAATGAGCGTCTGTATTGCGCCGACTTCAGCGACCCTTTGCGCATAACCGGATGCGGCCAAGGTTCTTGGAACGCCCGTGTCCATAATCACGAGTCGATGAGTCTCTGGTATGGCTTGCAAACGCTGAAACTTAAGAGTGCGACAGTCAAGGGTCATCAAACCACCCAGTAAGACACTCGCCGGGTCCATGATTCCGGAGGGCACGCCGACAAACTGATTTTCGACTTGCTGACACAATAACGCCAAGGTTAACCGCTGGCTTACATCGCTCAGCTCGATCCGCTCACCTGTTAACGCATGATGATTGACGAGCGCTAAGAGGCCTAAGAAGGAGGCAGAACTTGATAAGCCACCGGCATGGAGGTCTGAGGTCACCCAGAGATCGAACCCGCACCCTGCTTGCCGATGCGCGCCTAGGTTCAGAATGCCTTGAACGTAATCTTCCCAGGTGCCTTTTGGCGGCTGCATCACATCATGGGGGTTAAAGGTCGTGAGCGTTTCAAAGCGCGTGGTGTAAATCCGGACTTGTGATGTGCCATTAAACCGGTACCAACCTTGGGTGCTGTGCGCAATGGCCATCGGCATAACCAGGCCGCCGCAATAATCAATGTGTTCCCCAATGAGGTTGATTCGTCCTGGGGATCGCACGGCAAAGCTGGGCGCTGCGTTAAATAAATGCTCAAACTGATCTTGCGAGATCGCCTCTTCAGTCATAATACCTGTGCTTTCCTTTGATAAATGATCAGTCACGGTTTGAGGCGCGCTCGGTGAAGACCGGTTTTGCAGAGTCTTTAGGGGTGCTCGCCATACCGCTGACGTGATCTGCTGTGCGCTAAATTGGGTAACACCTCAAGCGGCGCCGCTCAGGTTACGCCGCCCTATAAGCAGGCCCCGTATTTTATCCAGCCGCGATTTTTTCAATAAAATGCAGTTCAGCTTCGGCAGAAAAACCCGCTAAAAACGGTTCTTGTACAATTTCTCCATCAATCACCAGTGCCAATGGCGTGAGCACTTCCTGCGTCAACTGCGGCAACCTTTGGGTCAATTCCTCTAGCAACGCGCGGTAATTTAAAGCGACCACGTGCAGACTGGCACAACCCGCGTGCTTTTCGAGCGAAGCGTTGAAGCACACGAGCGCCATATCCCGTCTATTGCGCCGACATAAGCAGCTTCAGAATTTTGGGCGGTGAACACGGTAGCGAACTGATCGGCTGGCCGATGGCCTCCGCCACGGCCGTTCCAACGGCTGCGAGTGGTGGAATAATACCCGTTTCACCGACGCCGCGAACGCCAAAGGGGTGAAAACTATTCGGAACCTCAACAATGATAGCCTCGATCTCGGGCAGGTCTGAAGCCAGTGGGATCCGGTAATCAAGGAACCCGGCATTTTCCATGATGCCATCCTTGCTGTAGACATATTCTTCATTCAAGGCCCAACCGATGCCCTGCACCGCCCCGCCTTGAAATTGGCCTTCTACGTAACTGGGATGAATTGCCTTGCCGGCGTCTTGGATGGCCGTATAGCGTACGACATCGGTCTTGCCGGTTTCCTTATCGACTTTGATGTCGCAGATGTGGACGGCAAAACTAGGGCCCGCGCCACGCGCGTTGATATTGGCGCGGCCGGAAATTTGACCGCCCGTTTTTTCAGCTGACGCGCAAATATCTGCCAGGGTTAACTGATCCTCTCCCGTAAGGTTATGAGCAACCCCATCTTTAAAATCGACCTGCTCGGCAGTGACATTCCACATAGCTGCGGCGCGCGCTTTGAGCTGTTCAACGATATCTTCTGCTGCTTCTACAACTGCCATGCCCGTGGCAAAGGTCGTTCTGCTGCCACCAGTGGTTTGGTTGTAAGCCACGTGTTCGGTATCGGCCACAATTGGGTTGAGACTTGAGGGGGCGACACCCAGTATTTCTGCAGCCATCATTTGCATTGATGCGCGTGAACCGCCGATATCCGGCGACCCCTCAATGATGGTGCCCGTGCCGTCGGGATTAAGATTGATAATCACGCTGGACTGACCGCCAATGTTAAACCAAAAACCTGCTGCTAGGCCGCGACCAACGTTTTCCGGAATCGGGGCGTTGTAATGCGGTGATGCTTTAGCAGCTTCAAGGCAGGCTTCCAGACCAACGACTTTCAACTTTGGTCCGTAAATAGTCTGCGTGCCCTCTTTAGCAGCATTCTTAAGGCGAAATTCAATTGGGTCCATACCAATTTTCTTAGCCAGTTCATTGACTGCCATTTCAGCCGCGAATTCCGACTGGGGCGCACCTGGCGCGCGGTAAGCCGCAACCTTGGGTTTGTTTACGACGACATCAAATCCCTCTACGTACAGGTTCTCGACGTCATAAGGGGTAAAGACCGTCATACAACCAGGGCCCATGGGCGAACCTTGGAACGCGCCGGCCTCGTAATGCAATGTCGCCTGCATCGCAGTGATGGTGCCGTCCATCTTGGCGCCGACTTTAATCAGGCTTTGACTGGCGGAGGCAGGTCCTGAGGCTCTGAAAACATCTCCTCGAGACATTTCCATCTTGACAGGTCTCCCTGATTTCCTCGACAAAATGAGCGCAACCGGTTCTAAGTAGACCGTTGTTTTACCGCCGAACCCACCACCAATCTCGCTCGCGACAACTTTGATTTGTCCGAGCTCAAGATTTAACAATTGCGCGACCCGCGCTCGAACATCGAAGTGCCCTTGGGTTGGACACCAAATCATGGAAGGCCCGTTTTCGTTAAAGACCACTGTGGTTGCGTGCGGCTCGATATAACCTTGGTGAACCGTCGGCGTGTCATAGGCGCGTTCAACAATGACATCAGCTGCGGCAAAACCCGCTTCAATGTCGCCTTTTTTTAGTTCCATCCGTGCCGAGATATTAGATGCCTTGGTGGCGGGTTCTGCCAAACCTTGCGTCATCATCGTCTCGTGGAGAATGGGCGCTTGGGCGCTGATGGCGTCATCAATACTGAGAACCGGCCTTAACACCTCGTATTCGATGTCGATCAAATCAAGCGCTGCGATGGCAGCCGCCTCTGAGCGTGCCGCAATCGCCGCAACCGCATGGCCGTGATAGAGCACTTTTTGATTCGCCAAAATATTGCAAGCCGTATCCATCATGCCGTCGCGTTGGGTACCGTCTCGTTGAGCCGCTGCGTTAACCGACGGAAAATCCTCAAAGGTGGCAATTGCTAGGACGTCAGGGTTGGCTTCTGCGCGACTGACATCGAGTTTAGTAATGTTCGCATGCGCGTGGGGGCTACGGAGAATCGCACCCCAAATCATGCCAGGCAAACTGAGGTCCGCCCCATAATTAGCTTTGCCGGTCACTTTATCGAACCCGTCAGGCCGAATCGTTCTTTGACCGATATGTTTAAACTCGCGTGCTTCGCTCATCTTAAGCTCCTTGGCGCATGGTCGCAGCAGCATCCATGACGGCTTTAATAATTTTGTCGTAACCCGTGCAGCGACAGAGGTTCCCAGCCAAGAAATAACGGGCTTCTTCCTCGGTTGGACTTGGGTTTTCTTCAAGCAATGCTTTTGTTGAAACAATCAATCCGGGCGTACAGATGCCGCATTGCAGCGCCGCATGTTCTAGAAATTTTTCTTGGATTACGTGCAGTTGATCATGGGTGGCAACCCCTTCAACCGTTTCGATTTCGGCGCCTTGGGCTTCAACCCCGAGCACTAAGCAAGCGCAAACCAATTCACCATCGAAGAGGACGGAGCAGGCGCCACAATCTCCGGACCCGCATCCTTCTTTGGTTCCGGTCATTCCAAGATCGTTGCGCAGCACATTTAAAAGTGTCTGCGATGGGTCGCATAAAAACTCAACTGGGTCGCCATTAATGGTCGTTGAGATATGACTTTTCATTAAACTTCTCCTACACGGTCGGCTGCGATTTTTGCAGCTCGCTTGGTGAGTACGCCCACAACATGACGTCTGAACTCAACGGTGCCACGCCGATCTGAGATGGGGTTGGCTGCTTGGCTGGATGCTGCTGCCGCTGCGAGTAACGCATCATCATCAAGTCTTGTTCCGATCAGGGCCTCTGCTGCGCTGGGCACTAAAATGGCGGTAGGCGAAACCGCGCCGATGGCGACGCGGGCATCGGTGCAAACACCGTCGTCATCGAGGGTCACGCTAACAGCAGCGCCGGCAACGGCAATATCCATTTCCGTTCTTGGGATGAAGCGCAAGTAGGCATCCATGGTCCGAGCGGTCGGCTTTGGCAATTCGATACCGACCAATAGCTCATCGCTCGCCAGGCACTGTTTGCCAACACCTATCAGGAAATCCTCGACGTTCACACGGCGCGTGCCGTTCAGGCCTTGAATTAAGCAGACCGCACGATTCACCATCAATGCTGGAATGGTATCCGCGGCCGGTGAGGCGTTGCAGAGATTACCGCCAATACTGGCGCGCCCCTGTACCTGGGTTGACCCAATTAAGTATGCGGCTTCAACCAGACCGGGAAAGACAGTTTGAATATCTTGCCGCTTGGTAAATTGTGCGCAGCTCATTGACGGCCCCAAGATAAGGTGGTCCTCCGTCCAGTCTGCTGCGCGCATGCCAGGTATTTTTTTAACATCAACGACTAAACGCTCATCTTGGATGAGGCCTTGCATTTGAATAATCAAATCCGTACCGCCGGACAGCACCTTGACTGGCTGACGCGCCGTTGACAATAACTGAACGGCCTCTTCTAACGATTCGGGCGCGTGATAAGTGAGCGCAACCATAATGTCTCCAATGAATCTAAATTAGGGGATGAGTTATATCATGGGGCAGGCGTTGTTGCATCACAGTCGACCATCCTTTTACGTAAAACGTTAGAGCCGCTTCGGCGGCGCGCTTAGGTCAAGGATCCTAGCCATTGGATGACAACCGCTATGAATCCGCCCAATACCATAATGAGCGTTGGCAGTTCGCTGATGAGCGTCCCGAGGCCACGACTACCAGGGTCCCTGACATAGCTGACCGCGTACATCAGCCGCCCAATTAGATAAACCAAGCCCAACGCCGCGGCGTAGTATTGGCCAACATAATAACCAAATAACCAAAGCGCTGGCAGAAACACAATCAGCTTTTCTAAAGTGTTGTAGTGCACTCGAAACCACCGTTCAAAATGTTCGTCACCCGTGGTTTGTGGCGCTTTGACGCCATATTTTCCTCGAGCGCGGCCAACCAAGCCGCCCAGTATCCAAAACTGAAAGATTGCTAAAAGCGTAACGGCGCTAACAAGTTCCATAAAAAATCCTTTTCTAATCTGGTTTGTTGAAGAAGACTTGTGAATTCTGGTGATTATCCAACCCCAATTCAAGGATTATCCTACGCCGCTGCCCACGCAAGCGAGCGCAAATTAAAAACACTCCGAAACGGGGCTGCTAATTAAAATGCGGGGTTGAGGGCGATACCTACTAACCCACCGGCCGCCTAGCATCTTCTTGTAAAAGATAGCCAAGCACGGGCAACTTTGTTTTACAGGCCCTCTAGACTCATCTGCATCGGTTCAGCAGAATTTTGCGACAACGCTAGCAGTGTTCGACTGGATGGCGCTATTGACTCTCTTAACACGCCGGCCGCGGGGTTAATAGATACGCTCGTATTTTGTTGCGGCCTGCTGCCGCTTCTTGTTGTAAACTGGATGCCGCCAGCATCCGGGGGTGATGCTGTAGTAATAGCAGCGTCTACTGCTATCTCAATCATAAACCCTGCATCCAGAGGTTCGCATTATGATAACCATTCGATCCGCGACGCCAGCCGATATCGACGCCATTGCCCAGTTCAACCTTGCGATGGCGCTCGAAACCGAAAACAAACATCTCGATGCCCTAGTGCTGCATCGAGGCGTCACCCGAATGCAGGCCAGCCCTGAGCTTGGGTTTTACTTGGTCGCGTGCTGGAATGACGTTGTGGTTGGCTGTTTGGGCATAACATTTGAATGGAGCGACTGGCGGTCAGGGCTGTTTTGGTGGATACAAAGTGTCTATGTTGATCCGGACCATCGTGGACAAGGTGCTTTCTCTGGCCTCTTTGCTGAGACCCAGCGTCTTGCTATGGCAACGAATGAGGTGATTGGGATTAGACTCTATGCTGAGCGCGAAAACGAGCGCGCCCTTCGCACTTATCATCGTCTTGGCATGCACACGACTGACTATCGTTTGTTGGAAATTGCTTTGCCGATCGGTCTGGCGGCGCCGGAATGAATCTAAAAGAGTATGCGCTCAACCCTGCGCTTTATGATGAGTTGTTAACAGCATCAGGCCGAGCCCGGCCGGGGCTCGCTTCGCTATCAAACTTTCTACGGCGCGCGGATCCTCAAACGCTCGCCCTAAAGCGGGATGCGGCAGACCTTGCGGTCAAAACCCTCGGTATTAGCTTTACCGTTTACAGCGAGGGCACCAATATCGATCGTCAATGGCCCTTTGATATCATCCCTCGATTGATCCAGGCGGAAGAATGGCGCCGAATCGAGACCGGTCTCAAGCAACGGCTAAGAGCGCTCAATCTGTTCATAACGGATGTCTATAACGGCCAACAAATTGTAAAGGACGGCATCATTCCCGCGAACATTCTGTCGTCGTCTAAAGATTACCGGCCTGAATGCGAGGGCATGCGACCGAAATTTGACGTTTGGGCTCACATTTGCGGGACCGATTTGATTCGAGATAAAGATGGCTGCATGTATGTTTTGGAAGACAACTTACGAGTGCCTTCTGGGGTGTCTTACATGCTGGAAAATCGGAATATCAGCAAGCGTATCTTGCCGGAGCTGATTGAGCGAAGTCAGGTCTTGCCGATGGACGACTACCCTTCGCGCTTATTCGATATGCTGTGCAGCTTGTCACCCCGCTCGATTAAGGCTCCGGAAGTTGTTTTATTAACGCCAGGCATCTTTAATTCGGCCTATTTCGAGCATGCGTTTCTCGCGCAACGGATGGGCGTGGAGCTGGTTGAAGGTCCCGACTTAATGGTCGATACCGATGACTGTGTGTATATGAAAACGGTTCAGGGTCGAAGCCGGGTGGATGTCATCTACCGTCGGATTGATGATCAATATTTAGATCCGGAGGCCTTTCGAGCAGATTCGATGCTTGGCGTGCCGGGACTAATGCGGGCTTGGCGGGCTGGCAATGTGGCGCTGGCCAACGCGCCGGGCGTGGGGGTCGCGGATGATAAAGTCGTTTACACCTACGTTCCTGACATGATTCGCTATTATCTCAATGAAGCACCGCTTCTGCCCAATGTCCCCAGTTACCTTTGCTCCAATCCTGAGGAACGCGCTTTTGTTTTAAACAATTTACCGGACCTAGTCGTGAAACCCGCGAACGAATCTGGAGGCTATGGCATGTACATCGGGCCGCGCGAGACCAAACGGTCAACTCGAGAAATAAAACAAAAAATCGAAGCCAATCCACGCAATTATATGGCGCAACCGATTATCAGCTTATCAACGGTACCCACGCTGATTGGCGACAACCTTGAGGCCCGTCACGTTGACTTGCGGCCGTTTATTCTTCAAGCCAAAGACAGCTATGTCACGGCGGGTGGGTTAACCCGCGTTGCTTTGGTAAAAGGCTCTCTTGTTGTGAATTCATCTCAGGGCGGCGGTAGTAAAGATACTTGGGTTGTTATGGATGTCAAAAAGGATAAGGACTGAGCATGCTGTCGCGCGTTGCAGAACGATTGTACTGGTTTGG
>JABGTE010000042.1 GCA_018647445.1 Gammaproteobacteria bacterium | reverse complement strand
GAGGACGTCTGTGCAGCCTTCTTCTGCGAGGTGATACAGTAACCCCGTGCCCATAATGCCGCCGCCAACAATGACGATTTTTGCATGACTCTGCATAGTAGCTCCCAGCGTTGCGCCATCTAGTTGGCGCCAAGATTGACCTCACGCAAGACCACGTCAATCGAAAATTACTACCCATTTTGCTTGGAATCAATGAAATTCATCTTGGACTTAAAGAATTTTAACTTGAGGTGATCAACCTGCCGGAAAGGAACGCTAGCGGGTTAACGCAAGGTCATCTTTTGGCGCTGATTTGCGCCGTTCAGAACGGAAATCAGAACGTCTGATAGGGTCTAAATCAATTGGGTCTAAACCTTAGCGGTTTCCACTGCGCAGGATCTGTGAAATAGTGTTTGCTCTTTTTTGTCTTGACGACGAGGTACTATGAGCGAATTTACCTACACGGGAATCGTGACGGGATTGTCACTACTGGTTTACTACTACACGTTGTACCAATCCGGAATGGCCCGAGGTCGTTTCGGGGTGCAAGCACCGTCACATGAGGGGCCCGAGGATTATCAGCGCTACGTTCGGGCGCACCTCAACACGCTTGAGCACTTGGTCTTATTCGTGCCGGCGCTCTGGATGTTCGCGCTCGCGGTCGATCCTTTCTGGGCCGCCGGGATCGGCCTGTTTTGGCCGATCGGCAGGCTCCTCTACGCACTGGGTTACTATCAGGCGCCCGCGAAGCGAATGCTGGGATTGATTATGAGCATGCCCCCTATTTATATTTTCGTATTAGGGTCGCTGATTGGCTTCGGCTTGGACGTTTATAATGGCTAAATCCTGAATTGAGAGGACGTCAAAGACAAGATGATCTGAGGGTTACCCGGTAAGGCGCCCTTGACGGTTATTTGAACTTGGCGACATGCTTTAGCTTCAGGCGTTGGGGCGGAGATTTAGCGTGCGCTTTGTGGGAGAGGGTAGGTTGACGCCAGCCTTGCTGGCAGCGCTGCCTGATGCCAAGCGCGTCCGCTAGGGCGAAATGCCCTACCGCGACGTCCACACAACCAAGCGCCGCGGCATGTTGGTTGAATTTAAATGCCGCGGCATGTCGTTTATTCGGTTTTTTAAGCTCGGGTCGCAGCAGCCTTTTAATACGTCCGCGGACATCGCCTAGTTCTCCTTAGATCGATTTCAAAAATTTGATAATCGCGGCATTGGTTTCAGCTGGGGCTTCTTGTTGAATCCAATGACCCATTCCTTCGATTAAAGTGATGTCGCCTAACTGCTTCATGACCGGCGACATCATGGCGTTCAATGCGGCGGTGTCAGCACCTTGGATGACAACATCTTGCGAGCCAGAGACAAAGGCCGATGGCATGGCGATGACGGGGTCTAGCGTTTCAGTGATTGTCCAATTCGTGTCGAAATTCCGGTAGTAGTTGACGCCACCTCGAAATCCGCTGCCCGTAAATTCGTTCACGAAGTAAGCGAGATCTTCATCGGATAGCCAAGCAGGTTGTTCTAATACTTCACCCAACCGATCGATCCAGCCTCCGGCGCGCCGCTTCGGGTCGGTTATCAGGGCAGGCGCTCGCGGAGAATCTGGGGAAGCATAGAGCCTTGATAAAAGGCCCTTAGGATCTTGGTCGTATTCGGCTTCGGCGACGCCAAGCATATTTTGGTCCAGTTCATTGTGATAGAGGATGTAAAAGAAATTGTCGCCGAAAGCCGCTTTAAAGCTGTCAAGAGGCTCCTGTTTTGCACGGCCGCCATAGGGCACGCTCATCCCCATAACCCCATTAATTCGATCCGGATGGAAAAGGGCGGTGTACCAAACCACCATTGAGCCCCAGTCATGGCCGACGATGGTTGCGGTTTCTTGGTCGAAGTGGTCGATAATGCCCACTACATCCTTGGCGAGGTGATCGGCCCGATAAGCCTCAGGTTCAGCCGGCGCGCTGGTGCCGCCATAACCCCGCATATCTGGCGCGACAGCGTGATAACCGGCATCCGCTAGAGCGGTGATTTGGTGTCGCCAGGAATACCATGACTCGGGCCACCCGTGGATCAACAGAACCAACGGGCCCTCGCCAGCATGCGCCAAGCGCATGTTGATGCCGTTGCTTTCGATCTGAGTAAATTTGATGTCGGTCATGAGATGGTCCTTGATCTAGCGTGATCCAAGCCTATCAAAGGCTTGCTGAGAATAATATCAACGGGGCGAGGGCGCGTTTGTCTCACCGCTGAAAACAGGGGCGTGAAGGGCGCCCAAAACGGCTTGGTTTGCGGTCATCACCTAGGTTGCTGTAGACGGGCTTTCTTTAGGCGGTCTGCCTTTAGACGGTCTTCCTTTAAGCGGTCCTTCTCAACGCAGGCTTGCTATTACGGAGGTTTTTTTTCAGAAAGGCTTGCTATAGACAAGTTTTGACAGACGAGTTCGAGCGATAATATCGAATTCGATTGGAGATTGATCAAGGAGACCTCTGTGCCTAAGATGAGAAGATGAAGTATTTGTCGATCATATTGCTGGGTCTTGTATTGAGTTTGATGCCTGTCGCGAGTCGATCCGAGACCTTCTCCTTGGATGTTGATGGTGATGGCCAGGCAGCAGCCCTTACCGATGGCCTGTTAATCATTCGGTACCTCTTTGGTTTTAATGGGACGGCCTTGGTCTCCGGCGCGCTTGGAAGCGATGCTACGGTGACCTCGGCAGATGCGATTGTGACGCATTTGGATACGCATAAAGCAGCATTCGATATCGATGGGGACGGATCAACACTCCCGCTCACCGATGGTCTGCTGATCATTCGATATTTGTTCGGCTTTGAAGGCGCAGCACTCGTGGCTGGTGCGGTAGGAGATTCAGCCGTGCGGATTGATGCGATCACGCTTGGCAATTTTCTCGATGCCCTGCGACCAGAAACCTCGGGCGGAACCACGCCCGGCTCAGGCGAAAATCCAGAGGTCAGTGCCGAAGATTACTTCAAGGCATCGGTTTCCGACGTCCTGTTGGCGAATTGCCTGAGCTGCCATAACCCGGCCGGGATCGCCAAAGGCACGCGCTTAGTGTACGAGGATGAGGCGGGGTCTGAGCAGAACTACGAAACGCTGCGGGGCTTTATTGCTCAGGGTAATGGTGCGCTGCTACTCAACAAAATTCGAGGCGTGGGTCATGGCGGCGGCCCGGTGTTTTCCCAGAGTGCGCCGGAATACGATATTTTTAAGACGTTTGTTGAGTTGGTCGAGGTCGAATCAGGGTTATCCGAAGGTACGGTAAAAACACCCATTGCAACGGACGGATTTTTTAAGGGTACCCGGCTCGCGACCAACGCTGAGACCCTGCGACGCGCGGCCATTCTGATGCTGGGCCGAAATCCAACTGAGGATGAGTATGCGCAGATTACAGGGGAGGACGAGGCGGCGTTAAAGGCAGCTTTGCGGGGATTGACCCAGGATCCTGGATTTCACGATTTCCTGACTCGTAGCGCTAATGACAGGTTGTTAACCGATGCGTTTTTACAGGGGCCACCCATTGATCAATCAGCGCTCGAGGGTGCTGGCTATTATCCTCTAGGAAACCAGGCCTACATTGCCGAGCAAGCCAAGGCTGATAAGCGATTTTTTGATTGGCCGAAATATCGTCATTGGCGATGGGGTTTGGCTCGGTCCTCCGTTGAATTGATTGCTTACATCGTCGAAGAAGACCGAAATTATCAAGAGGTCGTTACTGCCGACTACATGATGATGAATTACGCTGTGAATGACTTTCTAAACGGGGGCGCGGAATTCGATCTAAGTGATTCAGAGGAAATAACGTATTGTCAAAAGTATCCTGATGCGCCCTGTATCGATCACCGACAATTCAAGCCTGGGAAAAACCGTGGACAGATTGTTAAAGATCAGCAACTTACGTCGGAAGACACCGAGTTTCAAACCAGTTTAGTCACTGGGCACTCGGGTTTTGTTGAGTACCCTCATGCTGGGATTTTAAATACACCGGCCTTTTTGCATCGCTACCCAAGTACCGAGACCAATCGAAATCGCGCGCGGGCACGCTGGACTTTTTATCACTTTTTGGGCGTCGATATCGAAAAATCTGCCCCACGATCAACAGACCCTGCGGCGTTATCAGATGGTGATAACCCAACGATGCGAAATCCTGCTTGTACGGTGTGTCATCAGATTCTCGACCCGGTCGCCGGCGCGTTTCAGTTGTATGGCGACAACGGTTTGTTGAATGAGTCTTGGGGCGGCAAGGACGCTTTGCCGAACAATTACAAGCAGGGTCTGCGAGATCCTGTTAGTCGTGGTTTGTTGGTTTCAGCCGATTTCGATATTGCGAATACGGAATTCGAGCCGCTGCTTGTTGTAAGCGCCGATTTCGACACAGGCACCGTTTTCATTGAACTGAGCTTTATCAATGATTTTTATGAAGAAGACCTCGGGCGCGATCGAAATGCCAAATTTGAGTCGCTCATCATTACCGGCCCCAACGACTTCAGACTTACGCTGGATTACCAGAGCTCCTCGGAAGAAGCCACTTTTTTTAAGGGTTGCCCATGGGTTGATGGCGGTTTTTTAGTCTTAGGTTGCAATGGCCGCATCACCATGCCTTTTATGGTTAGCATCGCAGGGGAATACAGCTTCCAACTGACGGCGGCCGGGGACCAGGCCGGAGACGAACCGGTCAAGGTTCGGCTCATTGTTGACCGTGAGCTTGGGTATGAGGCTGGCGATACGTGGTATCGCGATATGCGCAAGCCCGGATTTATGAGCGATGAGGCGCCCGCTGGGGCGTCATCGCTGCAGTGGCTGGGTGGTCAGATCGCCGAAGACGCATGGTTTGCGAGCGCGGCGGTAAAGTTTTGGTGGCCAGCTGTGATGGGTGGCGAGGTGGCGCAAGCGCCGGAAGTCACAACCGATGCCAATTTTGAAACGCGTTTGGCTATTTTTGAAGCGCAGAAAGAATTTATCGATGTGCTTGCGGGCAACTTTAAAGCTGGGCTGAACTCGGCCGCGGCTTACAACGGCCGCGAGTTAATTATTGAACTGTTGGTTAGCCCTTGGTTTCGCGTCAACGGTGCCGATGGGAACCAAAACCCGCAACTGGCTGAGATTGGCACCCGGCGGCTCTTAACGCCTGAAGAGCTTGATCTAAAGTTTTACAATCTGGCGGGTTATTACTGGGGTTGGAGCCCCGACGAATTTTCGGAATATGATTATCATGGACGGCCAACCAACTTGAGCCGAGAATACAAAGTGCTCTATGGCGGTATTGATTCTCGCAATGTGACCCAACGCGCACCGTCAACAACCGCGATGATGTTTAATATAGCGGAGAAGATGGCGTTGGAGACGGCGTGCGAGGTGGTAATCCGGGAGTTTGCTGAGGCGCCGGAAAAAAGGCGTCTGTTTGCTGGCGTCGAGATTGGCGATACGCCAATGAACAGCTCATTAGCATCCGCTGTATTTTCGGTGCCCAATACTGATTTTGATCGAACCTATGATTTGACGGCATCGCTGGCGCAGGGCGCGCACACGATCAGTATTCGGTATCTCAATGATTTTTCAGATTCTGATGGCGACCGACAAGCAAGGTTTGACCGTGTTGAAGTGGTTGGCCCAGATGGTGATGTCACCATTTTTGAGGTTGAAGCGCCGCCGGCGGAAACCGAGATCGACGGGTGTGGTCATCTAACTGCAGACTATTATCAATTGAGCTGCAGCGGCTC
>JABGTE010000046.1 GCA_018647445.1 Gammaproteobacteria bacterium | reverse complement strand
TGTGCGTGAGTGGTCCACATATTCGTCCCGTTAACTACGTAATGATCACCGTCTCTTTCCGCGCGTGTTTTGAGACTCGCGAGATCAGAGCCTGACCCTGGCTCGGAATAGCCTTGGCACCAGTAATGATCTGCCGAGAGCATTTTGGGCAGGTAGTAATCCTGCTGCGCTTTCGTACCATATTTAAAAATAACGGGTGCGAGCATTTTCAGCCCCAAAGGAATCAGGCTCGGTGCGCCGAATTTTTCACATTCACTGTTGAAGATATAGCGTTGGTTAGAAGTCCATCCTGGCCCGCCAAACTCTACAGGCCAGGCGACACCTGCCCAGCCACGTTTATAAAGGATGGCCTGCCATGCCATTGCTGCCTCATTGTTGCCGAGTGATGTCGTCGTGGTGTTTTCTAGCGCAATGATTTCAGGCGTAAGCTCGGCATTTAGCAGTGCGCGGACTTCCGTTTGAAAAAGGCGTTCTGCGGCGGTCAATGTCAGTTCCAAAATGGCTATCCTTAAAACGAGTACAGGTTGTGGGTGTCGCGTGCGCTGTTACTTGGCGTCTGCGGCGCGCGCAGCTTTATGGTGGGGCTTAAGAGGCGCACCCAATCACGGGGTTTAACCGTGATGGGCGCCTGCCTCGCTTGAACTGTGGATAGCGCCCAAAACGGCTTGCTCGGTGCAGCTTCATCCCCATCGGGGATATTGCCTGAAGCGGTTTGATAGGCTGTCAGCGCTTGAATCATAGGGTCGTCACGTTAGGGCTTTCCTAAATAGAAAGGTCTGTTGGGTCTTGCCTTGACGTCTGTGCGTTCCGGGATACCGCAGGTTGTAAGCCCGCTATGATATTTTTGAGTACAACAAAGCCCCTTTCCGAATGGGGCGCGGCGCAAAATTTTTTTTTGCTGGCGCATCAAAGCGTTATCTAAACGCGCGGTTCAAAGAGCAGATTGAGATCTTTTGGCGGATGGAGCAAGAGGCTCGGTAAAAACTCAAGTTCGCCTTGGCCCTCGGGCAACCTAAAATTGGTTAACCGTTTCAGAATGACTTGGAACCCAATAATTAATTCTTGCCGGGCGAGTGGTGCGCCCAAACAATGATGGACCCCCTGTCCAAAAGCTATTTGGGTTTTGAGATTGTTTCGGGTGACATCAAATTGATCCGGGTCTGGAAACTGAGTAGCGTCTCGATTTGCAGAGGCAAACTTAATCATCATCGCGGCGCCGGCGGGGATCTTGACGCCATGTATCTCTGTTTCTTCTTTGCAAATACGCCACATTTGAGCAGTTGGCGTCGATAACCTAAGCATTTCCTCTACCATGTTGGGAATGAGGCTCGGGTCGTCTTGCACCTTTTTCACCTGGTCGGGGTTCGTAGCGAGCAAATGCATGCCTTCAGCAAAGGTGCTGGTGGTCGTTTCGTTACCTGCAACGAGTAGTTGTGAGATAACGGAAAGACATTCCTCTACATCCATGGGGTGCTCACCGTCTGCTGACGCATTGACAATATCCGATAGGACGTCATCCGTTGGTGTGATTTTTCTCGCCTTAATTTTGTCGGCGAAATAGTGTTGAAAATCGACTGTTAGTTGCGCGGCGTGGAGCGCGCCTTCTGGCGTTTGACCAGCGGAGAACGCGTAAACATTGGCATCAGACCATTCTTTAAATAGGGCCATATCTGTTAGCGGTACGCCAAGAATATAGGCGATCATCCGCACGGGCATGGGGACAGCGAAAGCGTCCATCCAGTTGCAGTGACCGTCCTCGATGATGTCGTCAATCAGTTCGTTAGCAAGGCGCTCGATGTAGGGTTGTAGTTTTGCGACACTGCTAGCAGAAAAGGGTTTCTGGCACAGCGAGCGGTAACGTCTTTGACGGGGTGGATCCGCCGTAAGCATGGTATCGACTCGGCGATATCCTTTTTTCAAAATGGCCTCTAGTCCGGGTATCACAGGTTGTTCATTACCCGTTCGAATCATTGAAAATTCATTTGAGAAACGTTTCTCGTTTTTTGCGATATCGACCACGTTGCCATAGTCCGAAATGAAATAGATGTCGGTAATCGGGCAGTGGTAAACAGGCGCCTGCTCTCTGAGTTGCTGATTGAACGCGTAAGGACAAGCGAGGACGTCAGGGGCTAGGGGGTTAATCGTGTTGAGTGGTTGTTGGGTCATGCTGTGCTGCTCTTAAAGTGGGTTTTAAACCAGACGCTGATCTTCATAAAAGGGATGAGCATTGGTAGTAATTTTAGGGTTTTCTCAACAGGCCAATCCGCCAGCGCTGCATCAAGGCGGCTGTACATCGCATGGAATAGCTTTGCTGCCCGCTCGGAAGACTGATCAATTTCATCCATGCTCATTGAAAACATCAGGAGTGTGATCACGAGGTTGATCTCATATTCTTGCAGCATCTGCTTATAGCTATAGTTTTTAACGCCATTTGCAACCAAACGGTCGTGGTAGCGCTTCAATAGGTCATGCTCGTGGTTTTGACGCTGCTCAATTGAGATGCTTTGGGTCAACCAGCGTGCGATGTCCGTCATAGGCTGGCCAATTCCGGCCGTCTGCCAGTCGATAATAATCGGCTTTGAACAAGCTAGGCTTGAGTCAGGCATAAAAAAAATGTTGTCTGATCGCAGATCGCCGTGAACGAGCGTAAACGGTTCGGGGGGCGGCGGCGCCATTTTAAACAGTGGCGGTAGTAGCGGTTGTAGTTTTTTGAGATTGGGGTAAGCATCGAAGCGACCGGTCTTAGCGGCACTATCGATACTTTCGTTGAGCAACCTGAGGCTCTCGTCGATCGGTTGAACATGGGTAAGCGGGGCAGTCCAGGCCAGTCGTTCAAGGGTTGGGTTGTTCCACCACTGCGCGTGCAGATCAGCAAAAGCAAGCATGACCTGTTCTGACTCCGCTAGGGTATTGCCAACAATCTGATCGGTTGGCACAGCGGGTGACAAGTCTTGCATCAGCATGACGAAGTGATTGGTTTCGGCTTGGGCTTGCTGATAATAGATTTGAGGCACCGACACCCCGGCCTGCCCAGCACAGTCGCTATAAAATCCGAGCTCTCGGCCATAGTAGTTCATTCGGCCAGCAAGCAGTCGGGTCGCCTCAAAATGGCTCGAAAACTTGATCACCACGCTGCTCGGCGCGGTGTCCGGAAGGTGGTTGTGATGCAGTTGCAGCCTTGCCAAATCTCCCATAAAACCGGATCCCACCCCAATGGTTTCGGCATCAAAGTGCGTGATGTTAATGCCGGGGAGGCTTACTTGTAGGGCGCTCGTCAGCCAGCTCGCGTCTAGCTCTGAAAGGGTCGTTGGAAAATTAGGCTTGTTGGGCATTGTCCGGTCTACCAGTTTCAGCCCTTAATGCCGCGGGCAAGTGTTCATAATTATTGAGGGTCAGAATCTCAGGTGCCTCGCTCAATACAACCTCTGTAATAGCGCCATTGTGCATTAAGTATTGGTACCCAAATTTTGGTCGAGTCTGCAAGATTGCAGCAAGACCGTGAGCAATCGCACTACCGTGACTCACGATAATCAGGTTTTGGCTTGGGTATCGAGCGCAGGCGTTAGTGAGTGTCGCGGCGACGCGATTAAAAACTGCGTTGGGACTTTCCCCACCATGGCCCTCAAACGTATCATCTTTAATTGAGTGCATGGCGTAACCGAAGTCATGCATTTGCTGATAAGTAATACCTTCCCAATCGCCAAGATCACACTCAATGAGTCCAGGGTCAATTTCAATGTCAAGATTCAGCGGAAGGTTGACAAGGTCCGCTGTGTGACGGGCCCGCTCAAGAGGACTTGATAGAATCCGATGATAGGGCGTCGGCCAGGATTCAAGGCATTGACCCACGGCTTGGGCTTGCGCGATGCCTTTTTCGTTCAGAGGTGACTCGGTGACGCCATACGCTAATTGCTGTTCATTGGCGATCGTCTCGCCATGCCGAATAAATAAGAGGTGTTGCGCACTCAACTTTGCTGGGCCGCCCAGAAGGGCTCGCGTAGTTTTCGCTTATTGATTTTACCCATGGTGTTTCGGCCTAGGTCTTCAACAAAGTCGACAGTTCTAGGACATTTGTAATGTGACAAGCGATCTCGGCAGAAGGCAATGACCTCATCGGCTTGCGCATTCTGGGTACCGTCTTTAAGAATCACCATGGCTTTAAGCTCCTCGCCCATGACGGGATGCGGGATACCGATACAGGCGACGTCCAATATCTGAGGGTGATCAATCAGTACTTGCTCTGCTTCAGCGGGGTAGATGTTAACGCCCCCCGAGACAATCATGTCGCTGAAGCGGTCCGTGATGTAGACATACCCGTCTGGGTCCATGTAAGCGATTTCGCCAAGGGTGAAAATACCCGGCGCGATATGGGCAGCTGCGGATTTCTCTGGATCATTGTGGTAAACCACGCCACGGCCTGTGGCGTCTTCAAAATAGAGTTTGCCTTCGGTGTTGGGCGGCACCGGATTGCCGTCATCATCAAGGACTTGCGCCGTGAACGGAGGCACGCTCCGACCAACAGAACCGGGATGCTCGAGCCACTCTGCTGATGTGATCATGCAAGTGGTTCCGACCTCGCTGGCACCATAAGCATCGATAAAGAGGGGCCCCCACCATTCAATCATGGCGCGTTTAATATCAACCGGGCACTTAGCGCCAGTATGGCTAACTTGAACCATGCTTGAGGTATCGTATTTCGCCTTGGTTGCTTCATCGAGCGCGAGTAGTCTGACAAAATGTGTTGGCACCATGATCGTGGAGGCCGTTTTGTATTCGTCAATCGTTTTGAGCGTGTTTTCTGGATCAAACTTGGTCAGAATGACGGATGGGGCGCCTGCCGCAAGTAACCGCGCGCCGCTGAGCGGCCCAGTGTGGTACATCGGGCCAACCACCAAGTGCGGTCCGAGTGCAGCCAAGGGATTCAGCTTTAAGTTTTGCAGATGCGCCTCAACGGTGTCACCGCCAGCAAACATGGTGGGCGGCAAGTGAGTCCCTTTCGGGCGACCCGTGGTGCCTGATGTGTAGAGCAGATTGGGTCTTGGCGGAATGCTGGTATCGGGCTCCTCCGGCGAGCTTGCAGCAAGCCATTCGTCCCAACTTTGAAGGCCTGCAATCTCACATCGCCAGCCTATGACTTGATCTATGCCCGCAAGGGCTGCAGCTTCTAGGCCCCGCTCGGCCGTTTCGGGGCCGATAAAAACCAGTCTGGCGCCAGAATCTGACAAGATGTAAGCCACCTCTTCCGCCGTCAGGTGAAAGTTAATGGGTACAACGGACGCACCGCCAATGAGTCCGCCAAGATTGGCGAGCGCCGTTTCAACCCCATTTTCGGCAAACACGGCAATGCGCAGATCAGGGCCAGTGTCCGCGAGCCTTATCGCATTGGCCGCACGATTCAACACGTTATCCACATCGAGCCAGGTTAAGGCTTGTCGAGGGTCTCTGAGCGCGATTTCTTCCGGGCGCTCCGCGGCGATGGATCTTGCAAAACTGGTCATATCAGGCAACTGCCTCCTGCACTAAACGAATATTGACAGGAATCGCGCTCATGCGCGGCATCCCGGTAATTGAGTCAAAGGTTCGATCGTCATCGACGAGTCGATTGGTACTCGAACCTTGGGTTCTAACTTCACCGCCATTGTCGGGTAAATCTCCCCAAGCATGGGCCATGGAAATTACGCCTGGTTTGATATCAGCGGCAGCTTCGACGACGCCAATGAGTGCGCCAGCAGCGGAGGTTACCTCGATGAGCTGGCCGCTGATCAAGCCTGCGGCCGATAAGTCCGACGGGTGCATATAGGCGGGGTTGGTGGTGCCTTTCTGCATCAGGGCATCGAGTTGTTGGCCTGAGGAGTTGTAAACGTGTTTTAGGCGTCGGCTGATTAACAAGTGCGAGTAGGTCGCGCCGTCATCGACATTGCCTTGTTGCTGCCAATAGGTCTCGCTGGCAACGGTTTGTAACTGCTCGGCGATATCCGTTGGCAACAATTGGAACCGGTCGGTTTGGCCGGCTCTGGACGGCTCAACTTTAACCTGCACGGACTCAAAAATATGGCCCTGTCCGATCTCAGCAATGTCTTTAAGCGGGATTTGGGCGTCCGGCATGAGCAGCGCGAGTACATCGAATTTACTCGGGCGCGTGGTTGGGTCAAGTGTGCCACCTGGCAACGTCAGTGGGACGCCCGTGCGGTGAGAGAGCTCCCAATAGACTTCCCATTCTTCGAGGCTCTCTGGGTTTTTGGGTAGAACAGCCCGAGTGTAATGACAGTAAGGCTCGTCATACCAAGTG
>JABGTE010000247.1 GCA_018647445.1 Gammaproteobacteria bacterium | reverse complement strand
CGCATCCGTTTCTGCATTTAATCCAAGGGCCGGCACGGTGCCGAAAACCCGTTCAACGGCGCCGGCGGTTTTGTTCCAAAAATGATTGTCAAGCAATCGACTGCGCTGCGGCGTTGGGACTTCGAAAAAGGTGTCCGTCATTTTTAACGGCTCGAAGATCGCTTGCTGCAGATAAACCGCGAGCGATTGTCCGGACATCCTTTGAACGAGTAAACCCGCCAAGTCCGACGCGATCGAGTAGTGCCACCGAGCGCCGGGTTGGAACTTCAACGGCAGCGTCGCAAGCCGTCGAACCCACTCATCTAAATCCGCGGCGCCCCAAAGATCGGCAGCGCGATAGGCCTCATCCAGTGGATCACTTAGATCGAATCCATACGAAAAGCCCGCGGTATGCGTCAGCAGGTGGCGCATGGTTATCGGCGTATCGAGGCGCGTCAGCGTCCCATCAAGATTACGGACGCGTAACCCTGCCAATTCCGGTAGCCAGCGCGTAATGGGGTCCGCCAGTCTAAAATGGCCGCGCTCATAGAGTTGCATAATCGCCACCGCGGTAATCGGTTTCGTCATCGAATACATTCGATATAAATCATCTTCAGAGAGCGGGCGATTATCTGCCATCGATCGCTGGCCAACCATCGTCTCGAACACCAACTGCCCACCACGATTCACCATCAAATGCAGACCCGCAACCCGACCCTCGTCCACGTAGCGCGTCGCCAGCGCGCTGAGGCGTTGCTGCGCCTCAGCGGCCAGCTTAGGCTGAGTAGCCAGGCCCGACTCGCCCGCATGACTCTTAAGGCCAGCAAGGGGCCACAGGGCCAACAGCACAACGAACCCGCACCCGAGCGATCGAGCAATACGCATGAATAGATCTCCTATCTGAGTAAACGTGTTGATCCGCGCTAACCATAAAGCACTGATATCTTGCTCGGGTCAACGCTTGCTGAGCCGCCAACTCCTTGGCGTTAGGTTACAATTGCCAACTTTAAAATCTGGAGCCCCAAATGGCTGGACCAACTCATTGCTTTACGCCTGATTTACTTCAAGGCAAACGCGCCCTCGTTACCGGCGGCGGCACCGGCATCGGCCGCGCCATTGCTTTCGCGCTCGCGCACGCAGGTGCGGATTTAATCCTCGCAGCAAGACAACTGCCGGCCTTGCAGGCCACGGCAGAGGACATTAAAACAGAAACCGGCCGGAACGTTTTAGTCACCCAAGTTGATATTCGCAGCCTAGAAAGCGTGCAAGCACTTGCTGGCTTTGTAAACGAACACGGCGCTCAAGTGGACATCCTCGTCAATAATGCTGGCGGTCAATTTCCGCAAGCCGCCGAAAACTATAGCGCCAATGGCTGGCGAAGCATTATCGATTTAAACCTGAACGGGACGTGGAATGTAACGCAAGCATTAGGCCAGCAAATGCTGGAAGGCCATGGCGGAGTCATCTGTAACATCATCATGACCATTGGCCGCGGCAATCCAGGCATTGCCCATTCGGGCGCTGCCCGGGCCGGCGTTGCAGAATTAACCCGCAGCCTTTCTTACGAGTGGGGGCCGAAGGTTCGGATTAATTGTTTGGGCCCTGGCGCCATCATTACCCCGGGCATGGAAGCGACCTACGATGACGACGTCTTATCTGACATTGGCGAGACGCCCATTCCGCAACCAGGAACGCCGGAAGATGTCGCCAATGGCGTTGTCTTCTTGGTATCCCCTGCAGGCCGATTCATTACGGGCGAGACCCTGATGGTGGATGGTGGCGTGTCACGTTATGGCTCAAATCAAGCGCTTAAAGGATCTGATTTCGGCTATCGAAACACACCAGGTCCCGATTGGCGCTGATTGAACCTAACTGTAGCGCACCTCAGTCACGGCGTCGTTTATGCCTGCACGAACCTGAGCCACCGCCCAGGTGAGATCAGCGAGGTATTGCGCGGCTACCGTTTCATGAAAGGGTGACAGCATTAAGTGCAGAGCTTTTGGTTGGGTACACAGGCTGGTCACCCAGCCGCGCTCATAGAGGCGTTTATACAGCGCGAAGATATCAAGCTCAGGATGACTAAACGCCATAATGCCAAGCTTTGGTGCGCCCAACACTTCAAACCCCATTTCGGAGACGCCCACTTCAATGCTCGCGCGCGCTCGGGTGACTGATTGCTGTTTTTGACGATAACCGTCGATGCCGAGGTAATTCATCACAGCCCAGGCCGATGAAATCGCGCCACCCGGCCGAGTCCCTGCCAGCGTCGGCGTCACCATACGACCGGCCGGCCAATCTTTTTGATCAAATATCATATGATCCCGAAGGGCTTCAGAGCGATAAAAAATGGTGCTGGCCCCCTTTGCACAATAACCATACTTGTGCAGATCCGCAGACAAGGAACAAACTCCCGGCACCCGAAAATCCCAAGGCGGTAAGTCAACGCCATTCATTTCAACAAACGGGGCAATGTATCCGCCAACACACGCATCGACGTGCAGCCAAACGTTACGCGCCGCCGCCAGATTACCGAGATCCGCAATCGGATCAATCAGACCGTACGGAAAACTGGG
>JABGTE010000124.1 GCA_018647445.1 Gammaproteobacteria bacterium | reverse complement strand
TTTGGCGGTTGCTAAGTTGGGCATCGTTCGCGAGGTAGCTTTGGAGTCCTTCTTTAGCGTCGCGCAACTCGCGATAGCGGGTTTTGGTCATGCATTAGTGCCCATTGGTGTTGCTCGGACGCTTGGGGTTTCAGATAAATTATTAATCGATCTTAGTGGTGACGGTCTCAATCGACCGGTGCGGTTCGTTGCAAGAAAGTCTACTTATTCACTGCCGGTTGTTTCAAATTTTTACGAAGCGCTAAAAGAATACCTTAAGCCCGTCGCTTAGCGTTTATCGTCTAAGTCAACCAACGAAAATTGTGCGCTATTGTCGACGTCTTTAGGTGCGGCCGGGGCAGAGGCTGTCTCGCTTTCAGCTGCTTCCGGGGTTGGTGTCGCTTGCGGGGTGGATTCGGTTGCGGCAACAATCGCTCTCGCTTCGTCCTCCGAAATTTCGCCGTCCCCATTAGTATCCGCATTTAACGCTTCCGCTTCTTCGTCCGAGATGATTCCATCACCATCAGTATCGGCATGCTGCTTGGCGACTGGGTTGTCATCTAAGGTGATTTTAAGTCTGAGATTGTTTCTTGAATCAGCATTCTTTAGGGCTTCTTCTTCTGAAATTCTACCGGCCTTGTAGAGTTTAAACAGCGCTCGGTCAAAGGTCTGCATCCCTTGCTCTTCAGATTTCTCCATCAGCTCTTTCAGATCAGAAACAGCGCCTTTTGCAATCAGATCGGCAGCTCTTGGCGTTCCAACAAGGATTTCGATGGCGGCAGCCCGTTTGCCGTCGACGGTCGGAATGAGCCTTTGCGACACAATACCGCGCATGTTAAGTGACAAGTCCTGGAGCAGTTGTGGATGCCGTTCTTCTGGGAAAAAGTTAATGATTCGGTCCATAGCTTGGTTGGCGCTATTGGCATGTAGGGTCGACAGGCAAAGATGACCTGTCTCAGCAAAAGCCAGTGCGTGCTCCATCGTTTCACGATGGCGTATCTCGCCAATCAAGATCACGTCAGGCGCTTGACGTAACGTATTAGCCAACGCATCTTCAAAGGAGTCTGTGTCGGTTCCGACTTCCCGCTGATTCACGATGCAACCTTTATGCTTGTGGGTGAACTCAACTGGGTCTTCGATGGTAATAATATGGCCTTGGGTATTTTCGTTGCGGTAGTCGATTAGGGCTGCAAGGGAGGTTGATTTGCCAGAACCGGTTCCGCCAACGAATAATATCAGGCCTCGCTTCTGAGAGATCAACTGCATCAAAACCGGTGGTAGGCCAAGTTCCTTATAATTCGGCAGGTCCGTCCCAAGACGTCGAATGACCATAGAAACTTGGTTGCGCTGACGGAAGATGTTTACCCTAAACCGGCCGAGTCCTGGCCTTGAGATAGCCATATTCATCTCGGGTGATGCCTTGAATTGGAGTCTTTGCTCGTCATCCATGATCGAATTTGCGATCACTTCGATTTCTCCTGGCTTCATGGTTTCCTCAGAAAATGGGCTCAAGATCCCGAAAATTTTTGCACTGGGCGGCGCTCCGGTTGAGTAATACAGGTCTGAGCCTTCTTTATCGGTCAAAATCTTCAGGGCTTCTTCAAAGCTAATTTGTGCCATATAAAACTCCTACAGGTCGCGTCGGCATCGCATTTATTAGTTGGTCAATTGATACGATAGGACTTGACCGGCATGTGTTGTCAGAGTCAGTCGATTATGGTCGCTGCCTTCGGTTCTACCGATGATCTGGGCCTCGATTTGAAAAGCATTCGCTGTATCGATGACGGCTTTAGCATGCTCGTGGGGAACGTAGACCTCCATCCGCTGCCCCATGTTAAAGACCTGGTGCATTTCTTCATCGCTGGTCTGAGAAGCTGTTTGGATGGCTTCGAAAACGGGGGGCACGGCAATCAACTGATCTTTGATGTAGTGCACTTTTTGCCCGAATTTGAGGCACTTGGTGAGCGCGCCCCCAGAGCAATGGATGAGGCCTTTAATATTGGGCCCGAGTTCGCGAAGCAGATGTTTCACGACCGGTGCGTAACTGCGTGTTGGGCTCAGTAGGGCTGCGCCCACCGACATAGCATCTGCTCCAGGCAGCGCGTCGGTTAGACGATAAGGCCCGCAATAAGCGAGCTCAGAGGGGGTATTAGAGTCATAGGTCTCTGGATATCGCTGAGCATAATATGGACTTAACAAGTCGTGCCGGGCGCTGGTTAGGCCGTTGCTGCCTATGCCACTATTAATTTGGGTCTCGTACTGACACTGACCGTAAGCACTCAGCCCAATAATACTGAGGCCAGGCGTGATCTGATTGGTAACAACGGCGGCGCGAAGCATCCGCACCACAGCATTGCTGTCGACGGTTAGTGTGCCGGTAAGGTCGCCAACATCTGCGGTTTCACCGCCGCCAGGAATTAGGTTGACGCCGAGGTCGCGCATGGTCTGCATGAACGCTTCGCTGCCATCAATCAGAGCCTTAACAACCTCGCCCGGGCAATTTCGGGCATTACGGTTAATGGTGTTGGATATGAGAATATTATCGGTTGCACCAACGCAAATCAGGTCATCTAGGTTCATCACAATACTGTCTTGTGCGGTGCCATAAAAAACGCTTGGGTCACCGGTTTCTTTGTAGTGCAGATAAGCCAAGATCGATTTCGTGCCACTGCCATCGGCATGAATGACGTTACAATGATCGAGGCTGCTGCCGAGGACGTCTGCCGTGACCTTGCAAAAACTACCTGGGAAGAGTCCGCGATCAAGGTGATCAACAACGGCGTGAACGTCTTGCTTCTCTGCGCTGACCCCTCGAGCCATATAGCGAGGAGAGGCGCTGGTTGGGGCGGGTTGATCTTTCAAATGCCTAGCCTTGACTGAGTGACTTGATCCTATCGATGAAGGAAAGTATACCGGTTTGCGTTGGGTTTAGCCTATCCAAAAGGCGCGACGATATTGTAAGCCGTTGCTTTGCTGAAAAACGGGTCAGGCGCAGAAATATTACAGCCCTGATATCCCGTTTGAAGTCAGAGTCCGTATAATGTTGGTTTTGAAGGAGTGGTTAATGAGACCTTCGGTAATCATAGTTGATTATGAGGCTGGCAATCTCCGCAGTGTCCAGCGGGCCTGCGAGACGGTGGGCCTGAGCGCTGAGATATCCGCAGATCCTGAGGTCGTGAGGCATGCAGATCGACTGATTTTTCCAGGCGTTGGGACAGCAGAGACCGCCATGGGAACTTTAGCGCGGCTGGGACTAGATGAGGCGCTGGTGAGCTTTTTTCAAAGTGGGAGACCACTTCTTGGGATTTGTTTGGGGCTACAAGTCTTGTTGGACTATACCGAAGAAGGGGGGCGCGACTGTCTGGGTATTATTCCAGGTCAGTGTAAGCGGTTTCAGTTTGTCGAAAGCGACTACAAAGTCCCTCAAATCGGCTGGAACGAAGTCTCTAAAGCTTCTGAACATCCTTTGATGGCCGGTGTGCCAGAAGGCGCAGAGTTTTATTTTGTGCATGCTTATTACGCGATACCGGATCAAAGATCTCATGTGCTCGCCGAAACGACATTTGGGGATAAGACGTTTGCCAGCGTGATTGGTCGAGACAATGTTTTTGCGACCCAGTTTCATCTGGAAAAAAGTGGTCGGTTCGGCCTAGAGCTCCTTGCCGCCTTTGGTAAATGGGATGGTGCAGTATGCTGAGCAAGCGGGTAGTGGCCTGTTTAGATGTTAAAAATGGTGAGTTATCTAAGGGCGTTCAGTTTGTTGCGACCGAGATGTTGGGTGACCCGGTCGCAAAGGCGAAAGCGTATTATGAAGATGGCTTGGATGAGCTGGTTTTCTACGATATTACGGCCTCAAGTGATCAGCGAAACATTATGTTGGACGTGGTCCAGAATGTTGCGCAGGAAATCTTCATCCCTTTCTCTGTTGGCGGCGGTATTCGAACCCGAGAAGATGCTGCCGGGTTGTTAATGGCCGGCGCTGAGAAAATCAGTCTCAACTCGGCTGCGGTACTAAGGCCCGAATTAATTAAGGAGTGTGCTCAGGCTATCGGGACTCAAAATACGGTGTTGTCGATGGATGTTCGGGCCGTGGTGCCCAATACAGCTTGCCCAAGTGGGTATGAGGTGGTCATTAACGGTGGACGCAAGGCGATGGGGGTGGACGCCATCGCCTGGGCGCGTCGAGGCTGCGAGCTGGGTGCAGGTGAGGTAGTTGTGAACTCGATTGATGCCGATGGGATGAAGCAGGGGTACGAAATCAAGTTAACGCGATTGGTAGCCGAGGCGATCCCTGTGCCGGTGGTGGCCTCTGGCGGCGCGGGGACCCCCGCACATCTACATCAGGTGTTGACCGAAGGCAAAGCGGATGCGGCCTTGGTTGCGTCGATGGTGCATTATGGTGATTATCGAGTCCTAGATATTAAACAGTATCTCAACCGTCAGGGTGTGAAAGTCAGGATGAACTACTAGGCGATAGACGATGAATGAAGACCAGGTGGATCGGTTAGAGATGAAAATTGCGTTTCAGGAAGACCTGTTGCAAAAGCTGGACGACGCTGTAGTCGTCCAGCAGCAACAGATTTTGCTGCTCGAGGATCAGGTGAGAGTGTTGTCAGAACAATTACAACAAATCGCCACAACACGATCAGACGCGATGTCGGTCGTGGATGAGCCGCCGCCGCATTATTGAAAACCGCGCCTAAATTGGCGGAGGTCGTCGCAGAGGAAACAAAAATAATGCTACGAACTAGCGCGGTATAGGAGCCCTCTCAGGTCAATGATCTTGTGTTCGTCAATTTTTTTTAAGGCAAAAGGTCTAAAGCAAAGGGTCTAGAGTAAAGGGTTTAAAGCAAAGGGTCTAAAGCAAAGGGTCGAAAGATTACGGGTCTGAAGATTAAGGGTTTAACCGCGTTGACCCCGGAGAGTAGTCTCCAAAAGAACAGGCCGGGCGTACGCGTCAGGATAAAATCCGATAATCATCTGCTGTGACCCAATTGTCTCAGTTAGTGTAGCGAGGAGTGTTTGATGCGAGTTATTTCTGTTTCCGAAACTGGTGATTTGATTTGGACCGAGTCGCCCAACCTGGCGCCTGGTCCAGTAGAAGTATTAATTGATGTCAAGGCAACTGCGATTAATCGCGCCGATCTGATGCAGCGTAAAGGCTTATACCCGCCGCCGCCTGGCGCACCGGAGACGATGGGCTTGGAGTGTGCAGGCATTGTGGCGGCCGTTGGTCGTGACGTGACACACCATCAAGTGGGCGATCGGGTTTGCGCGCTTTTAGCCGGTGGCGGCTATGCCGAACAGGCGTTGGTTGATCAAGGAAGTGCCCTGAAAATCCCGGATAACCTCAATTTTGAACAAGCCGCCGCGATTCCGGAAGTGTTCGCGACCGCTTGGCTCAATTTGTTTATTGAGGCCGCGCTTCAGCCGGGCGAGCGGGTTGTGCTGCATGCCGGCGCGAGCGGCGTTGGCACGGCGGCTATTCAGCTCTGTCGGGCCTTCGGTTCCGAAAGTTTCGTGACAGCAGGCTCTGCTGAAAAAATTGAAGCCTGCTTAAAGCTTGGTGCAAAAGGAGGACAGAATCGTCGTGACGGTGGATTCATCGATGCGTTGCGAGCAGTCTGGCCTCAAGGTGCGGATGTCATTCTAGATCCAGTTGGCGGGGCCTATCTGGCGGATAATTTGGACGTGTTAACCCTCAATGGTCGGCTGGTTTTGATTGGCCTGATGGGTGGGAGTCGATCTGAGATTGATCTAGCTAAGTTGATGATGAAGCGGCTTCGAGTTGTAGGCTCAACGCTTCGAGCGCGTCCGCTTGAAGAAAAAGCGTCCATAATGGCGGAGTTGGGTCAGTACGTCTGGCCAAAAATTAGTCAAGGGGAGATCTTGCCGATTATTCAGCAGGTGTTCCCAATTCAAGCTGCAAGCGAGGCACACGAATTGGTGGCCTCGGATGGGACGATTGGAAAAGTTGTACTAAAAATTTCTGATTAATCTGTTCTGGTTTGGGCGGGTTCCCCAACAGGGCGCTTTGCACTGCCTTGGTGGGGCAGCGCTCAAACTTTCAACAGACTAAGCAAAGTTAATTAAATAACTTCAGCCACGTCTTCGGCTTGAAAGCCTTTATCCGTTTCGGAAATCACAAATTCAACGGCTGCGCCTTGCTTCAATGTTCTGAAGCCTTCGCCGCGAATCGAGCGAAAATGAACAAAAACATCTTCGCCTGTTTCACGTTCTATAAAGCCAAAACCTTTGGAGTCGTTAAACCACTTTACTGTTCCCATTTGTCGATCAGACATCTACCCTACCTCATGTTTATTTCACAGCACATATGTCGCGCTTCCTTCGGATTAATGCACAAGATTCACGGCTTGTCCAAGTATTTTTTTTGGTGATCGAGCGCGATCAATTTCAATGCTAGTAGGTCTAAGTCAGATATTTTGGATTCGCGTTTTTTGGGATTCAAAGTCGGTTTTGGTTTTTAAGTAATCTTGAATTTTCATTTTTTCTTTTTCGACAATGTCTGCGGGTGCATTTTTAACGAAAGCCTGGTTATTAAGCTTATTCTGAATTCGATCAATTTCTTTAATGATCTTATTGATTTCTTTGTCTATGCGTTCTAGTTCCGCTGCTACATCAATTAGTCCGGCGAGGGGAACTAGAATTTTCAAGTCGCCAACTATTTTAATGGCGGACGGGGGAGCTTCCGCCTCATTGTCGATCCAAGACAGAGTTTCAGGGCGCGCAAGCGCCGTAATAAGCGGCATGAATTGCACCTGGCGGGCCCTGTCTGATGAGGTGCCTTGTTGCAGCAAAATTGGAATGAGTTTGCTCGGTGGAATGTCTTGTTCGCCTCGAATATTTCGTACGGCGCCAACCACCTCTTTTATCCAATGAATATCTGCGAAAATACCTGCGCTGGTGTCTGGGATGGGTGAGGCTTCTGGATAGGCGGCGAGCATCAGCGAGGGGCCCTCTCGCGACGCATCCGGAAGCTTTTGCCAAAGTTCCTCTGTAATAAAGGGCATAAAAGGATGCGCCAATCTTAACGTTGCCTCGAGAGTCTCAAGCAGGCAGGTCTGGGTGCCCGCTTTCTCGGCGGCGCTAACCGAGTCGGAAAGCAGGACTGGCTTGCAGAGCTCTAAGTACCAGTCACAAAACTCATCCCAAACAAACTCATAAATATGCTTTGCCGCCAGATCAAAACGGTAGTCGTCCATGGCCTGGTTAACGGCGTTGCAGGTTTCTTGGAATTTCAAACGAATCCAATGGTCGGCAACCGATTCGATCGGCGCCGGGCTTTGGGTTCGCTCATCGGTGCTCATCAAAACATAGTTGGCGGCGTTCCAAAGTTTATTGCAAAAATTTCGGTAGCCTTCCACGCGTTTCAAATCAAAGCGCATGGCACGGGCGCTCGTTGCAATGGCGCAGAAAGTGAATCGCAGGGCGTCGGTGCCATAAGCCGCGATGCCGTCTGGGTATTCTTTGCGTGTCGCGCGTTCTATTTTTGCTTGTTGGCGCGCTTGGAGTAAGTTTTCGGTCCGTTTTGTGATCAACGCTTGCGCCGTGATGCCATCAATAATGTCCATAGGGTCGAGCCCGTTGCCCTTGGATTTTGACATTTTCTGGCCTTCAGCGTCTGTCACCAAGCCGTGGATATAGACTTCTTTGAAGGGTACTTCGTCCATGAATTTTAGGGTCATCATAATCATTCGGGATACCCAAAAGCTGATGATGTCGTGACCGGTTACCATGAGATCGGTGGAGTGAAAGGTTTTCAGGGCTTCGGTGTCTTCGGGCCAGCCTAGAGTTGAAAAGGTCCACAATGCAGAGGAAAACCAGGTGTCCAAGACATCATCATCTTGGCGAAGACGAATGTCATCACTCAACTGGTGTTTCGCTCGAACTGAGGCCTCAGATTTCCCCACAAAAACTTCGCCAGCATCGTTGTACCAAGCGGGAATGCGATGCCCCCACCACTGTTGCCTCGAGATGCACCAATCTTTAAGGTCCCGCATCCAAGCGAAGTAAATGTTTTCAGCTTGTTTTGGATTAAACGTAATATCGCCGTTTTCGACGGCCTTGATTGCCGGCTCAGCGAGTGGACCAACCTGAACAAACCACTGGTCGCTCAGCAACGGCTCAACGACAACACCTGATTTTTCACCGCGTGGCACCATCAGTTTGTGGTCTTCGACTTTGACCAGTAACCCAGCGGCATCCAAATCTTCGACAATTTTTCGGCGTGCATCGAAACGATCAAGGCTGCGATATTGGATGGGGGCATTATCGGCAATGGTGCCATCGGGGTTCATGATGCTTTGCAGTGGCAGGTCGTGGCGCTGACCGACTTCATAGTCGTTAAAGTCATGGGCAGGGGTAATCTTCACGCAACCGGTGCCGAAGCTGGGATCGACATAGTGATCCGCGATCACCGGAATCACGCGATCGCTCAGTGGTAGGGAAACGGTTTGGCCAATTAAGTGTTTGTAACGAGGGTCATCTGGATGCACGGCTACCGCGGCATCACCGAGCATTGTCTCGGGCCGGGTGGTTGCAACTTCGATAAAAGTAGTGGGCATATCTGTCATGGGATAGCGGATATGCCAAAGAAAACCGTTTTCTTCCTCCGAGATGACCTCAAGATCCGAAATGGACGTTTCTAATTTGGGGTCCCAGTTCACCAAGCGTTTGCCTCGATAAATTAGGCCTTCTTCGAACAGGCGCGTAAAGACTTCGATCACGGCAAGGCTTAGGCCTTCGTCTAGGGTAAAGCGTTCTGTTTCCCAGTGCAGCGATGCACCCATTCGCCGCAGTTGCTGGCTGATCTGACCGCCGGATTGATCTTTCCAATCGAAGGCGCGTTCAATGAAGGCCTCTCTTCCGATATCCAGTGGCTTTAGGTTTTCTTTTGCTAATTGCTCGGCGACAATTAATTGCGTTGAGATGCCGGCATGATCCGTGCCCATCTGCCACAGGGTGTTATATCCCTGCATGCGCTTGCGGCGGATGACCGCATCGACCAGGCTATGCTGGAAGGCATGGCCCATGTGCAAGGTGCCTGTGACGTTGGGCGGCGGGATCGCAATTGAAAAAGCCGGGCCTTGGCCACTGGGTGCGAAATAGCCGGCGGATTCCCAGCTCTGGTACCAGCGCTGCTCTAAGGTTTTTGGATCGTACTTTTCCATGATGCTCGATGGGATTTAAAAAGCAGAAGTATACACGCGAGTCCGCCTAAAGATCAGGTTCTTTAGGCGGCAGCGGCTCAGGGTCTAGTAAATCGACGATTTCGGTCAAATCGGTGACGATGGTTTGGCGTATTTGGCTCAGGAATTGAGCCGTATACGCCTTCGCAAGTTCCCTCGCCTGCACCTCTGTGAAGGGCGGCGGTTCGTGTTCAGAAGTCAGCGCAGCAAACACGTCTTGGAAGAGGTCTAAGCTATCTGGGTCGTAGGCTGGGTCGCGCGAAGCAATTCTTGTGGCGTTAGAGGATTTTGCGGGTGCTCGCGCCGGTTTGTGGATTTTGGGTCTGCGCAAGGGCGCATTATCGCTGAGCAAGGGAATCTGATGGGCGCCCGGCATAGCCTTGTCTTTGGGTTTCTCGTGGGTCATCGGCCAGCCATCTTATGGTATTTCAACGGGTAGCCTCGGGTCTTATAAAATCGAAACCGCTCCCGAGCAGCGGCCCGTTTTTCATCATCCTTTGGCACAATTTCTGCGACTCGATTGAATCTGCTAAAAAATTCTGGGATGCCAGGATTCAAATTAATCAGGACGTCATGATGTTGATCCGGGACGGCTTCGTGACAAATCAGAATGGGCGCACTCGCATTTTTTTGGGCTCGTTCATGGGGAATAAAGGCCGTTGGCTTAAAGCGCCAGAGCATAGCGTCTAGGGCGCTGGCCTGGCTTTCTGAGCCCGTGTGAACGTGAACTTGATGTCCTAGTCGGTATACTTTTTCGATCAATCTACAAGCAAAGACCAGCGGGTCTTCGCTTGATTCGATCTGATAAAAGTCCACTTGGGTCAAGCGGAGCGGCCCTCTTGCGCCAAAAGGTATTCAGTTAAGAGAGCAACTGGTCTGCCGGTTGCGCCTTTTTTCGTGCCCGCCCACTTAAAAGAAGTTCCGGCGATATCCATATGGGCCCACCGATATTTCTTAGCGAACCGGGCAAGGAAGCACGCGGCTGTGATGCTGCCCGCCTCTTTGCCGCCGATATTTTGCATGTCCGCAAATGCGCTGTTGATCTGCGGTTGGTAGCTCTCCCAGATTGGTAGTTGCCAGGCCCTGTCGCGAGTTTGTTCGCCCGCGGCAATCAGGTTGCGCGCGACCTCGTCATCATTCGAGAAGACCGCGGAGGCTTGGCTACCGAGCGCCATAATGACGGCGCCGGTTAAAGTCGCGACATCAACAACGGTTGCTGGATTGAATTTTTCAACGTAGGTCAACGCATCGCATAAAACGAGTCGGCCCTCAGCATCGGTATTTAATATTTCGACGGTCTGGCCTGACATGGTTGTCACAATATCGCCGGGTTTAGAGGCTCTTGCTGATGGCATGTTCTCGGCGCAGGCAAGAACGCCGACAACGTTCATCTTAGGTCCGATTTCTGCGATGGTCTTGAGCGTGCCGAACACGGAGGCGGCGCCACACATGTCGTAAATCATCTCCCACATCCCCGCGCCGCCTTTTAAGCTAATGCCGCCTGTGTCGAACGTAATACCCTTGCCGACCAGAACGTGCGGTTTCACGCTAGCTGCGGCGCCGCGATATTGAATGATGACCATCTTGCCGGGTTCGTCACTGCCTTTGCTGACCGAGAGGAAGGCGCCCATGCCCAGCTTTTGCATTTGCTTCTCTTCGAGCACGGTTGTTGTTAGACGGTCGTATTGCTTGGCCAAGGCCTTAGCCTGATCGGCAAGGTAGGTCGGGGTACAGAGATTGCCTGGCGCATTGCTGAGGTCTTTGGCGGCCGCTTTGCCGATTGAAAGCGCTCCGCCCAGCTTCACGCCTTTTTTTAATTCTTTGCTGCGATCGGCTTCGGCAAGAAGTTCGATGTTTGCAAGCGTTATGGGCGCGTTTTTGGTTTGTTTACCTTTCATTGCCAGATACTGATAAAACACATCGTTGAAGGCCTCGGCAAGTTTGGTCGCAAGCCAAGTATCGTCTCGATCGAGGGTAGTGACGTCGTCAAGACTGAAGAGAAGCTTCTTGATGGGTAACGATTTCGTGTTGCTTGCGATGGCGGTAGCCGCGGTGATGAGCCGATCCGCGTCCAGCTCGTCCCGCTTGCCAAGCCCTAAAATAATACATCGGTCAAGGTTGGTGCCTTCTAGATCATGCAAGATCAAGGTTTGTCCTACTTTACCTGAGAAGTCATCGCGCTTGAGCAATTTGGCCAGACGGCCTGATGAGTGGGCGTCAACGAGACGCCCCATGCTCGACAATTTAAAGTCGTCGTAACAACCGAGCACGAGGCCTGAGACTCTGGATTTGGGTAGCGTGTTGGATTTAACAGAAAACTGCATGAAATTTCCTTTATGGTTCTGAGCAAAATAAGTGTACAACGATTATACTCATTATCGATCCCGTAGAATCCAATTCCTATGATTCTCTTTCGTTATCTTTCTCGTGAAGTTTTTACGGCAATGGCGATTATCGCCTTTGTTGTGTTTGTGATCGCGTCAGGTTCTAGATTGAGCCGTTATTTATCGGATGCGGCAACCGGCGCGCTGAGTGGTGAGTTGATTGGTTGGCTACTGTTATACCGCCTTCCGGGGTTCTTAGAATTGATATTACCCATCAGCTTTTTTCTAGCGATCATGTTGGCTCACGCTCGGTTGCATGTTGATAATGAGTTACAGGTTCTCAATAGCGCAGGGTTTGGAGAAGGTCGGTTAATTCGGTTGACCTTGGTCCAAAGTCTGTTTGTTATGCTGCTGACGTCCTTAATTGTATTCTGGTTGCGGCCAGCGGCTGAATTAGGCATTCAAGCCGTCAAGGCATCTCAGAAGTCCATGACAGAGTTTGATTTGCTCATTCCTGGCCGGTTTCAGGTATTGAATTCTGGGTCCAGGGTGACCTATGTACAATCTCTGTCGGAGGATCAGTCACTTGAAAATATTTTCATGACCGAGCGGGCGATAGATGACCTGGCTGAGGACGCGAAAATCGTCACTATGGTTGCTGCGAGCGGTGAGGCCCGACTTGATGCATCCGGGGATCGATTTCTGGTGCTGAAGGATGGGCGTCGATACCGCTCTGTGAGTGGTGGCAAGGCGCACCAAGTGATCGTTTTTGAGGAGTTTGGACAACGTCTGCAGAGGGACCAGTATGATATCGAGAGTGCGGCGGTAAGAGAACGTTCACTTAGCGCGCTTTTGCAAGCGCCGGATCGTGCTGCTTGGGCTGAAATCCAGTGGCGTTTGAGTTTGGTTCTGATGATTCCGATTCTAGTGTTGTTGGCAGTGCCCCTGGGTCGAGTTGAGCCGAGGGACGGCAGGTTTTCGAGGGTCGCTCCAGGGGTGTTGCTGTGCTTTTTATATCTGGTGCTGCTCTCCGGGGCACGCTCAGCCGTGACTGAGGGGCGGTTCCCGGTCATGCCAGGTCTGTTTTCGGTCCATTTAGGCTTCCTCGTATTAGCGGTCATTCTGCTGAATGCAGGGGAGAAGTCGTTGCGCTGGTTTAGAACGGCTCGAAAACGATGATGCGTCGTATTTTGTTGCAATATGTCGGGTTGGAGGTGCTGAAAGCCATCCTGTTGGCATTATTTTCCTTGGTTGGACTGCTGGCAGTGTTCACCGTTTTGGAAGAGGTGCAAGCTTTTCAAAATCAATACGGGTTTTTAAGTGCCTTAAAGTTTGTGGCGCTGAGCTTGCCGCGTTTGTTTTATGAAACGATCCCTTTTGGGGTTTTGATCGGTGGACTGGTCGGTTTGGGTGGGCTTGCTGCTCGGAGCGAGTTAATCGTGATGCGAGCCTCGGGTTTATCAACCTACCAGATTGTGGGTTACGCCATGCTGCCCGCCGCTTTTGTGGCGCTGGTGGGGACAGCGGTTGGGGAGTTCGTGCTGCCGCAAGCAGAGCGCGATGCACGATTGGGTCGGCAACAAGCGCGTGAGCAGGCCGAAACCATTGCGCCAGAATTTGGTGTCTGGACGCGAGACGGCTTGGCCTTTTTGCATTTAGAGTCCGTTCGGGACGATCAAATCAAAGGCTTAAAATGGTACTTATTTGATGATCACCAAACCCTGGTTTTAACGCGAACTGCGGTTGCGGCAGCATTCCA
>JABGTE010000212.1 GCA_018647445.1 Gammaproteobacteria bacterium | reverse complement strand
CTTAGGACCGAGATATCTGGCCATTGGCAATCTCCTCTTTTACACCCGACGCTTTTTAGGGGGTCGACATCCGTTATGCGGAATCGGTGTCACATCTGTAATATTGGTAATTCGATAACCCACAGAATTTAGTGCTCTTACTGCGGCCTCACGCCCTGGACCTGGTCCTTTAACAAAAACCTCTAGATTCTGAAGCCCATATTCTAGCGCCGCATTGCCGGCACGTTCGGCGGCGACCTGAGCGGCAAACGGCGTACTCTTTCGAGCGCCTCTAAATCCGGACCCACCGGCCGTTGCCCAAGATAGAGCGCCACCCTGTCGGTCAGTAATTGTCACGATCGTGTTATTAAAAGACGCGTGGATATGCGCTAATCCGTCTGCGATCTGACGCTTACCTTTTTTCCGAGCTACCGGCGCCTGCTGGTTTTGTGTATCAGACATTCTGTCTTCCTACTTTACTAAAACTATTTTTATGGAGTGTTGTACCGCTACTTCCGAACAGGACGCTTAGGACCCTTGCGTGTTCGCGCGTTGGTCTTGGTACGCTGCCCTCGTACTGGCAAACTCCGACGATGCCGAATCCCTCGATTACAGCCTAAATCCAAGAGTCGTTTGATGTTCAGCTGAACTTCACGCCTTAAATCACCCTCGACACTCAACTTACCGATTTCACCCCGAAGATCATCAAGCTCACCTTCGGTCAATTCTCCAACCTTGGCATTGCCGCTAATCCCGGTCTTTTCACACAATGCTTTCGCTGTTGTGCGTCCAATTCCGTAGATGTACGTCAACGAAATTTCTGTGTGCTTATCGTCAGGAATATTAATTCCAGCTAAACGAGCCATGCGTTGCTCCTGTCCACCTTAGTCACCGCGGTTATCCTTGGCGTTGTTTATGTTTTGGTTCAGAGCAAATTATTCGCACCGAACCGTTTCGCCGAATCACCCGGCAATTCCGGCACATCTTTTTTACTGAAGCTCTTACTTTCATTGCTCTAACTCCTAGCGCCGTCCAAAGTTTTGAAGATTTGATTTCTTCATCAGCGACTCATACTGATGCGACATTAAATGCGTCTGAACCTGAGCCATAAAGTCCATGATAACCACCACAACAATCAGCAATGCTGTGCCGCCTAACTGAAACGTAATATTAAATTGAATGACTAAAAACTGCGGCAACAAACAGACCGTTGTCATGTACAGAGACCCAAACAAGGTTAGCCGTGTGATAATGGTATCGATGTATCGAGCGGTTTGATCCCCTGGCCGGTAGCCTGGAATGAACGCGCCGGAACGCTTCAAGTTATCGGCAACCTCTTTTGGGTTGAACATAATCGAGGTATACCAAAAACAGAAAAAGATAATCCCGATCGAAAATAGGATGATATTCAAGGGTTGACCAGGCGCGATCCACAGACTCACATCCTGAAGCCACTCCATACCTTCCGACTGGCCAAACCACTGACCGAGTGAAGCGGGGAATAACAATAAACTGCTCGCGAAAATTGCCGGTATAACTCCTGCCATATTGACTTTGAGCGGCAGATGAGAGCTTTGCGCCTGATACATTCGCTTGCCTTGCTGCCGTCGAGCATAATTAATCGTGATACGCCTTTGACCGCGCTCAACATATACAACCCCCGCAACGATCGCAATCGCCAGCACAGCAATTCCCAGCAGCGCGATAATTTGGATCTCACCTTGCCGAGCTTGTTCAAAAGACTGGCCAATCGCACCGGGAAAACCTGAAACAATCCCCGCGAAAATGATAATTGATATCCCGTTCCCGATACCTCGCTCCGTTACCTGCTCACCGAGCCACATGATGAACATAGCGCCCGTTACCAAAGTCGCAACGGCCACAAAATGGAACATGAAACTACCTGTATAGGATAATCCCTGAGACTCCAAACCACTGCTCATCGCCATGCCCTGCACCAGCGCCAGAGCTAACGTTCCGTAACGCGTATACTGCGCAATCTTCTTGCGACCGGCCTCGCCTTCTTTGCGCAACTGTTGCAAGGATGGCGTTGTGGCAACCAAAAGCTGCGTGATAATACTAGCTGAGATATACGGCATGATGCCTAAAGCGAAGATGCTCATACGTTCTAGCGCACCACCACCGAACATATTGACCAAATCTAAAATGCCACCTTGATTTTGGTTAAACAGCAAACGAAGGCGGTCAGGGTCGATACCGGGCACCGGAATATGGCTACCAATGCGATAAACAACGATCGCAATGAGCACAAACAGCAGACGGCTGCGTAGTTCTGATAACCCGCCTCCTGACGCCATTGCTTTGCCCTGTGCTAGTGCACTCGTCATTTCTTAATCCTTAACCCGCTCATGTTATGCACGCCTTTGCTGCTTGGTTCACAGCGGCCTGATCTACTATTTTCTTTAATCTTCGATCGACCCGCCAGCTGCTTCTATTGCAGCTCGAGCGCCCTTGGTCACGCCCAAGCCTTGCACCGTAACAGCTCTTTCTATCTTGCCAGACAAGATCACTTTGACCCGTTTGGTATTACCGTTGATCAGATCAGCTTGCCTCAGAACCTCAAGCGTGACGACATCAGCGTTTGCCGCCGCAACTTCTGACAAAGTAACCTCACCGGTGATCCGACTCTTTTCAGTTGTGAAGCCGAATTTTGGGAGCCGCATTTGCAAGGGCTGTTGTCCGCCTTCAAAGCCTGGACGGACCTTTCCTCCTGAGCGCGACTTCTGACCTTTATGACCGCGACCAGCGGTCTTACCGAGACCGCTACCGATGCCTCGACCAACTCTTTTCTTTGCTTGCCGACTGCCTGGCGCACCCGATATCGAATTTAAACGCATGCCAATTGTCTCCTTACGCCTTGTTTTCTTCTACAGAAACCATGTAGGCCACTTTATTGATCATGCCTCTGACTGACGGTGTATCCTCTACAACCGCGGACTGCCGAATCTTGCGCAGCCCCAAGCCCGCCACACATGCTTTGTGCGACTTGAGTCGTCCATGAACGCTCTTTGTAAGCGTAACTGTGACTGTCTTCTTTTCCATGATGATCTATCCCAGAATCTCTTCTACTGAGAGCCCACGCTTGTCAGCGATAGACTCTGGTGAACGCATATTTTGTAAGCCCTTAAAGGTAGCTCGGATCACGTTCACTGGCGTTGTCGAACCGTAACACTTCGCCAAAACGTTTCGAACACCGGCAACTTCAAGTACTGCCCGCATCGTTTTACCAGCAATAATCCCGGTACCTTCCGAGGCTGGTTTCATAAATATCTTTGACGCGCCATGTCGTGCGTTAACTTCATACTGAAGCGTAGTACCGTCTAGATCGACATCAATCATGTTGCGTCGTGCAGCTTCCATCGCTTTTTGGATTGCCTGAGGCACTTCACGCGCTTTGCCGCGACCGTAACCAACCTTGCCATTACCATCACCCACAACCGTCAACGCTGTGAAGCCGAAGATCCGCCCGCCTTTGACCACCTTGGCGACGCGATTGACCTGCACCAGCTTTTCCTGGATACCTTCTTCGTTCTTATCTCGTTCGTTGTAAGCCATGCCTATTCCTTAATTCGTTCTTATCTTGCCGGCTTAAAACTGCAGACCGGCTTCGCGAGCCGCATCTGCCAAAGCCTTGACTCGACCATGATATTTATACCCAGAGCGGTCAAACGCCACTCTTTCAAATCCAGCAGCCTTCGCCCGCTCTGCAATTAAGGCACCTACCTTTGCGGCACCTTCGATATTGCCAGTCGGGCCATCCCGAAGCGCGCTCTCGAGTGTCGAGGCTGCGACCTTAACGTGCGCCCCATCTTCAGAAATAATCTGAGCATAGGTGTGCCGAGGTGACCGATAAACACAAAGCCTTGGAACCAATAATTCCCGGATTTTTGATCGACTCTTACGTGCTCTTTTTAAACGAGCATCCCGCTTACTTTTCATCTCGATTTGTCTCCTGACAAGACGCTTAATTCGTCTTTGTTGCGATCTGCCTAAGGTTTACTTTTTCTTAGCTTCTTTGCGCTTGACATATTCATTGGCGTAGCGCACCCCTTTACCTTTATAGGGCTCAGGCGGACGGAACGCTCTAATCTCTGCAGAGACCTGACCAACCTTCTGCTTATCAATACCCTTAACGATAATCTGGGTCTGGGTTGGGGTTTCAATTTCGATACCCTCTGGCACCTGAAACACGACCGGATGCGAGAAACCAAGCGTCAAGTTCAGCTTTGCGCCCTGTGCTTGCGCTCTATATCCAACACCCTGGAGCTCCAGCTGCTTTTGATAGCCTTCGCTAACGCCCTGAACCATGTTGCTCACCAGAGACCGAAAGGTCCCTGCGAGCGCTGTTGCCTGCTGAGTTGGCCCTACGGCCTTCAGCAATAACAGATCTTCCTCGCGAGCAATGGTGACTAGGGCGTGGAGCGTCAACTGCAGCGCGCCCTTCGTCCCTTTGACCCTCAGGTCAGGCCCATCGATCGTCACTTCAACGCCGCTAGGCACTGGTACCGGGTTATTTGCTATTCTAGACATGAAAATTAACCTTTAAAGACTGTCTTATCAGAAAACTGAGCAAAGAAGCTCGCCACCAACGCCTGCAGCACGTGCTGCTCGATCCGTCATAACACCCTTATTCGTGGATAAAATCACAACCCCCAGACCTGACTGAATTGTCGGAATCTGCTGCTTGTTTTTATAAATCCGCAGACCAGGACGACTCAGTCGATCAATTTTCTCAATCACTGGCTTGCCATCATGGTATTTCAACGCGATGTTTAAACTCGGCTTGCCTGCATCGTCAACGCCGTGGCTGAAATCGGTTATGTAACCCTCTTCTTTGAGGACCCGAGCAATCTCAGTTTTTGTGCCAGAGGCGGGCATTGACACATCGGGATGCTTTGCCGCTTGCGCATTCCGCACGCGCGTCAACATATCGGCTAATGGATCCT
>JABGTE010000094.1 GCA_018647445.1 Gammaproteobacteria bacterium | reverse complement strand
TGATTCCAAACCGCTCTTTGAAAATATTTCCGTTAAATTTGGCGAGGGTCGACGGTACGGTTTAATTGGTGCTAACGGTTGCGGTAAATCGACGTTCATGAAGATTTTAAATGGATCCTTGAAGCCGACCAGTGGCAATATCTCGATTGACCGTAACTTGCGGGTTGGCGAACTGAGCCAGGATCAGTTTGCCTTCGAGACCTTCAGCGTAATTGATACAGTGATCATGGGGCATAAAGCCTTATGGCAGGGCAAAGAAGAACGCGACCGAATTTATGCCCTACCCGAGATGTCGGAAGAAGACGGGATGCGCGTCGCTGATTTAGAAGGCGAATATGCGGAGATGGACGGTTACACCGCAGAGAGCCGAGCCGGTGAAATCCTTTTGGGTGCGGGCATTGACCTTGCGCTGCATTATGGGCCGATGAGTGAGGTCGCCCCAGGGTGGAAGCTTCGGGTTTTGTTAGCCCAAGCATTGTTCTCAGACCCCGATATTTTATTGTTGGATGAACCCACCAATAACTTGGATATTCACACGATTCATTGGCTTGAGGATATCTTGAATGCGCGCAGTAGCACTATGGTCATCATTTCTCATGATCGATATTTCTTGAATGCAACCTGCACGCACATGGCCGATATCGACTACCAAGCGCTTAGTGTTTATCCCGGGAATTATGACGATTTTATGATTGCGTCAACCCAGGCCCGCGAGCGTGTGCAGTCCCAGAATGCTAAAAAGAAAGTCCAAATCGCTGAGCTGAAACATTTTGTGAGTCGGTTTTCGGCCAATGCGTCAAAAGCCAAGCAAGCCACCTCTAGAGCTCGCCAGCTCGATAAGATCGAGCTTGAGACCATTAAGCCATCGAGCCGGGTCAGTCCCTATATCCGCTTTGGGCAGGATAAGAAGTTGCATCGTCTGGCGCTGACGATTGAAGATTTAGCCCATGGCTTTGAGGGTGAGCCGCAATTGTTTGATAACAGTCAGTTAATGCTCGAAGCGGGCACGCGGTTGGCTGTAATTGGTGAAAATGGCGTTGGGAAGTCGACCTTCTTGAAATGCTTGATGAATGAGTTGATGCCCATGAAGGGCAGTATTAAGTGGTCTGAGAATGCCTCGGTTGGATATTGCCCGCAGGATCCAACTCCCGTTTTTCAAAACGATATGAATTTGTTTGATTGGATGAGCCAGTGGCGAAAGCCCAATCATGATGAACAAATCGTCCGAGCGACCCTTGGGCGTCTTTTATTTTCGAACGAAGACTTCTCGAAATCGGTAAAAGTGTGCTCGGGTGGCGAAAAAAATCGATTGATCTTTGGCAAGCTTATGATGCAGGACCATAACGTTTTGATCTTGGATGAGCCGACCAACCACCTGGATATGGAGGCCATCGAGTCGCTCAACCTCGCACTGGATAATTACGAAGGGACTCTGATTTTTGTCAGCCACGACCGCGAGTTCGTCTCGTCCCTGGCCGACCGAATTATTGAAATTAAGGATCAAAGTATCTTTGATTTCAAAGGGACGTTTGATGAGTACCTGGATGCCCAATCCATTCAAATGGGTGCGGCGCGACTCAGTTAAGTTTGAGACGTCGCCGCGTCCCAAGACTGGCATTATCGAGCAATTACCGCAGCGCTGGAAGCCGTCAGGGGGGTTTATTCCTATAACCGCAGCCGGTTTGCGCTGCCCAAAGGCCTAATCATGTCAACCTTTAGCGTGTTATCGTTGCCTCAAGAACAGCTCGATAATTTAACAGCGTTGGGCTACCTGACCATGACGCCGGTTCAATCAAAAGCGTTGCCGCCCGGGCTTTTGGGGCAGGATTTGGTTGTACAGGCGCAAACGGGCAGTGGTAAAACAGTCGCCTTTGGATTGCCGAGCCTTGCGCGCATTAATCCGCGAGATTTTGGCACCCAAGCCTTAATTTTATGTCCGACTCGCGAATTGGCTGCACAAGTTGCAACTGAGATCCGGCGGCTCGCTCGCGCTATGCCAAATATTAAGGTGGTTGTGCTGTGCGGGGGGCAACCCATAGGACCTCAAATTGGCTCCTTGGAACACGGCGCCCATGTTGTTGTCGGCACGCCGGGTCGGATTAAAGATCATCTGCGAAAACAAACATTGACGTTGCCGCGTCTGAAGACGTTGGTGCTCGATGAAGCCGATCGGATGCTGGATATGGGTTTCAGTGACGATATGGCCGACATCATTGGTCAAACCCCTATGGATCGTCAGACCTTGCTGTTTTCAGCGACTTTTCCCGATGATATCGCCTTGATCAGTGCGCAATACCAACACTCGCCAGAACGAATTACCGTCTCGACTCAAGTTGCCCAAGAGCAAATTGCGCAGATTTTTATTCGGACCCAGCGTCAGGACAAGGCGGACGCCTTGATGGGGTTGATTCAATCCTATCAACCAGCGGCGGCGGTGGTTTTTTGTCAGACCAAGGCCGCTGTTCATGACTTGGTGGTCACCCTAAATGAAAAAGGGGTTGATGCTGCGGGGCTACACGGTGACCTGGAGCAGCGCGAGCGCGACCAAGTGTTATTGTTGTTCAAGCAAACGAGTTTAAGGTTACTGGTTGCAACTGATGTTGCGGCACGGGGCTTAGATATAGACAGTCTGCCATTGGTGGTGAATTTTGACTTGCCAGCGGATCCGGAAGTCTATGTTCACCGCATTGGTCGTACGGGCCGCGGCACCGCAACCGGAACGGCGGTGAGCCTGTTTACCGACAAAGAAACGTTTAGGTTGCCGGCGATTGAGTCTCGATTGTCGATGATGATCACGCCGATCGAGGCCCCGGCATATCAGGCCGGGCAACCGGTGCTGGCACCTGCAGATTTTGTCACCCTCGAGCTATCACTTGGACGCAAGGATAAATTACGCCCAGGCGACCTTTTAGGCGCCATTACTGGTTCCTTAGGGTTTGCCGGAAAAATCGTCGGTAAAATTGATATCACCGATCGCGCCTCGTTTGTGGCCATTGAACGTGGGTCTGCGCCAGATGTACTTGCGGCTCTGGCTGACGGCAAAGTTAAGGGCCGACATCCCAAGGTTCGGCGTCTTCGGGCGCCCCGATCTAGATAAGAGATAAGAGATAAGCGGTAACAGGCCCGGCCGTGGCTCATGGGGTTGACGATTGGGTTTTCTCTGAGGTTCCTGTCTGGGATTTCGGTGGCTTTTAAGTCGGCTTTTCGACTTGATCTTGGCCTTTCTTATCCGCATTCTACGAGGAGTTAGAAGCCTATAAAGAGAATGCAGATGGCAATTAGGGTTAACCCAGAAACGGGATTAAAAGAGTTCAATACAAGAGCCGCTAAAGCTAGGGTTGCGATCGATGGCCAAGGCTATGGCGTTGAATCTAACGAAGCCCTGAAAATACTGCCGGACGCGCCTCCTGGGGCGGCCTTTAATGCCGAAGAGCAAGCTCGATATCGCGACTTTAAAGAAGCGCGCCGCGGCGCGGCTGATTACATTGCCATGGAAGGTGAGTTCAGTCATTACTTGACTGATTTATATTCC
>JABGTE010000166.1 GCA_018647445.1 Gammaproteobacteria bacterium | reverse complement strand
TGGTGACCGACGCGTTTTGGCCGCAGGGCGATTTTGTCGCGGAATCTTTTGGTATGCCGGATTTGCCGAGATTGCAATTACCGCATCCGATTGCCGGCACCGGACAAGCTCGGATGCAGGCAGTGGCTGAGGACCTAGTTGATGACATGATTAAGGCTTTGAGCGTATGACCGGCAAGCTTTTCGCTGAGAATGAAGCAGAAGCATTGGAGCAACTCCATGCACAGGGTTTAACCGATGGGCTACCGGTTGTAATTCCAACCGATGAGCGCGTTGCCAGAATGGTGCTAGCCACTGGTCAAGCCGCAGAGCTTACCCTGGGTGAAATGGGGCCTGCGGGCGGTTCGGCGACGATTGAAAAAATCGCGGTGGCCGCGGTGATGGCGGGATGTCTGCCAGATCATATGCCGGTCGTGGTCGCCGCGATTGAAGCGGTCTTAAATCCGGCCTTCGATTTAACGGAAATGCAAGCCACTACGCACTGCACGGCGCCTCTGATTTTGGTGAATGGGCCCGCTCGGCTGGCTTGTGGTGGCATTGCCTCGGGGTTTGGGGCGCTGGGGCCTGGCTTTCGTGCAAACGCGAGTATCGGACGTGCCCTTCGGCTCGCAATGCTGAATATCGGCGGCGCGCGACCGGGCATCTCGGATATGGCGCTTCTCGGACATCCTGGAAAATTTAGTTATTGTCTGGCTGAGGACGAAGCGTCTAGTCCTTTTGAGCCGCTGCATGTCTCCCGGGGGTTTAACGTCGACGACAGTGTGGTGACGGTTGTGGGCGCCGAAGCGCCACATTCAGTAATGTATTCAGGCGATGCCGACGCGGGGGATGACCACGAGCGGTTGCTGGATGTGCTTGCAATCGGTTTGGCGAACCTAGCGACCAACAACGCGGCATTGACGGGCGGTGCAGCGGTGGTTGTGCTGAATCCAGAGCATGCCAATATTTTAGCGGGCGCAGGTCTTGCTCGCGTCGATATTTGCGCGGCCTTGTACGACCGGTGCGTCCACACAACCGAGGCGCTGGCTGCGGTGAATCCAGGCTTCGCGAGCCGGCTGAAGCCGGGCGCTGTTCGGCATTGCTTTAAGGACCCCAGCCAGATTTTGGTATTGGTAGCAGGCGGAAGCGGACTTTACTCGATGGTAATGCCCTCTTGGTGCGCGGGTGGTCATCGCAATGAAGCGGTTTCCCAAGCCATTGTGTTGGATTTGTTCTGCGAGATTCCAACGCGCGCTGATGTAAACGAGGCGCTCTGAACAGGTGATTGCGCTAAGCGGCAGAAATTGTTAATTATTTTTTTAGCTTGCCATCGAAAGGCTTTAATAAAAAATGCGTTTGAAGATTGAAGATTGAAGATTGAAGATTGAAGATTGAAGATTGAAGATTGAAGATTGAAGATTGAAGATTTGAGAAGCGGTTTTTGGGAAGCCACTTAAGTCGCTGAAAACTGTTCGGCAGCGCGCCGCGAAAAAGCGCCTACTCAAAAAGGCCGCTCCAAGGGCTCGTAATTTAGAATGCTTTTCTTTGATCGCGAGTTTGATGTAGGGCTTTCTTGTAAGGCGTTGAGGCTTTCGCCGCCTGTTATCGAGAACCGTGTGTCACGTCAGAGAATCGAAGACTTTGCCTGGGTTTAAAATCGACTTTGGATCAAAGGTTTTCTTGACCGAGCGCATCAACGCAATTTCCACCGGAGAGCGGGAGTAGGGTAAGAGCGATTTCTTCAGAAGGCCAACGCCATGTTCGGCACTAATGCTGCCGCCATATCGTGCTAAGAGTTCACCAATCTCAAGACTCACAGCGCCACAGCGCGCAAAAAAATCGGTCTGCGGAAGGTCCTGCGGTTTCAGAATATTCAGGTGTAGATTGCCGTCGCCAATGTGCCCGTACCAGACGATTTCAAAATCAGGATAACGAGTGGAAACCAGTTCATCGACGTCTGCCAAAAAGTCAGGCATTTTAGAGATCCGCACTGAGATATCGTTCTTGTAGGGTTGCCAGTGCCAGAGCGTCTCAGAAATATCCTCGCGGAGTCGCCACAGCGCGCGTGCCTGAGCGAGACTTTGGCTGACAACGCCATCCAATACCCAGCCTTGCGCCGTGCACTGCTCAAACAAGGCCATCGCGTGATCGTTGGTCGACGGCCTTGTCTCAAATTCAACTAGGGCATAAAAGGGCGTCTGAGTTGCAAAAGGCGCCGGATGACCCTGGCCCTCGGTCACCTTATCCAGCGCTGCTTGGGAGAAAAATTCAAAGGCGTTTAACGCCATTTGAGCAGTAAAGGCTTGCAAGACCTCGACAATGTCGGCAAAGGTTTTGATCCCCAGAACCATCACCGTGGTATCGGTTTGCGGCCGAGTGAGCTGCAATGTGGCTTCACAAATGAGGCCGAGCGTGCCTTCGGATCCGATAAAAAGATGTCGGAAATCATAACCGGTATTATTTTTCAACAGCCCTTGATTGAGCGCCAAAATGTCGCCTGCGCCGGTGACCACTCTTAAGCCGATGATCCAATCTCGGGTCATTCCGTAACGAATAACATTGATACCACCAGCGTTGGTTGCAATATTGCCGCCAATTTGACTTGAGCCGGCGGCCGCGAAGTCGACCGGGTAGAGTAGATCGTGGCTTGCTGCAAATGCCTGAACTTCGGCTGTAATCATGCCGGCACCAACGGTTATAGCGCGATCAATGGCATTGAATTCAATCACGGTGTTCATTCGGTCTAGTGCAATGATGAGCTCGCCATCCTTGGCTACGGCGCCACCACTGAGACCGGTTCGACCGCCTGATGGCACGATGGCTAAGTTATGTTCGTTGGCGAGCAGCACGATTGCTTGTACTGCAGTTATTGTGGCTGGCAAAACGACCGCGCAGGGGTTGGGTTGCCAAAGGGTGGTGCGGTCAACCCCGAAGCGTTGCAAATCCTCAGGCTCTAGCAGGACATAGCTAGGCCCAACGAGTTCTTTGAGCTGGGACAAAACTTGATCTGACAACATACTAGGCCCTGTAACGTCTATTATTCTTGAGCGCCGGTCATGCACCAATAGCGTCACTTTACGTCACTTTGCGGCGCCGAGTAAGGCGCAGCGCTCTTAGGATGTTTACCCCCTTCGCTGTTGAAGTCTGGAGCCGCGAATAGGGCGCTTGAGCCTGATGCGCGTCAGGTGATGCGTGAAATCAGTTAGCGATCGAATAAACACAGGGCTCGCATCTCAAGACTTTGTCGGGGCTGGGCGCTTGCTTCGGAGTCGGGGTTCACAAAGGCGCAGTGCGGCGTCCAATAGGGTTGCCCGGTTTCTTCAAGCTGGCTGTCATAGGTTCGGAAGATAAGTACCTCATCATGCTGCATCTTAGAAAAATAGTGCCAGCGATAAGCATCCGGGGTTGCGGGGGGGTTGACCATAAATGTTTCAAATTCGAGGGTTTCGCCGCCGTATTGTGCAACCGTTTCGCGATGGAGTGCCGAATAGGGCACCGAGCTTGCATCGGCGATGGCCAGCGGTAAATCCGGGTTGATGGCGCCCGTATTGCGCCAGAATTGCAACATCAAGATCCGCTTGGCGGCATTGAGCCGTGCGTAGGAGCTTCCGGCCGCGGCAAGCAGCGGGCTTAAGAATTTCGCGTAATCCCGGGATGGATTCAGGACCATTGGGCGAAAGTCATCAGTAAAGTCTGAATGGGCGACTTGAATCGGTAAATGATCATCATGAACGACGAGTGTCTTAGGACCGCGGATGATCCCCGGATAAACGATGGCTTCATCACAATGACTAAATTGCATTGCCAATTTACGGATATCGTGGCGGTGGGTGTCATTGATCCAATTGGAATCTATCCAAGCGGGATTGTTCACGAGATTGCGCTGTAGGGTAAATCCGGTGGTCGCAAACTCTAAAGTCGGTAGGGCGGCTCGGCCGTCCAATAGCGCGGCTGAATGCGACTCTAGCGCGCCATCTGGGGTTGCATAGTGGATCTGGACGGGCGCTAGCGGTTGCAACATTTCAGATGGCCTGTGTTCTAACTGTACCCGAAGTAGCGTACTCTATTTCCGAGAAAAAGACCGGTCGACTGTAACATTCAACGAAGACTTTTCCTGACCCAGTCGCGAAGTGTGATGGCTCGCGAGACAAAACGTAGTGGTGCTGCGCTGCAATCGCGGGCTGGCTGGGCAATAACATTAAGAAGGAGTGCACAGATGACAAATTCGAACGAACTATCCGGGATGGTTGTTGATTGGCTTGGTTATAACGCCGGGCTTAAACCCAATCAGACGGCGTTGATTGAGTTACCGTCGGGGCGGCGGCAGAGCTATGCCGAGGCGCATGAACGCGTCGGACGAGTCGCGACTTGGCTATCAAGTTTGGGTGTGGGTCCCGGTGATCGGGTTGGCGTTTTGGCGCTGAATTCGATGGATACCTTGGACATCGTGTTTGCGACCTGGCGTTTGGGCGCCGTGCATCTTGCTTTGAATTTTCGGCTAACGGCCCCGGAGCTCGATTACATAATCAGCAATGCAGAACCAATGGTAATGATTTATGACCTGGAGCTTAGCCAAACTGTTGACGCTTTAACCGTTGAGGTCCCTCACGTTGTCGAAACCCAAGGTCAGGGCGGGCCCTCGGCATTTGAGTCTGCAATATTTGATGTGGTGCCGACGCTCGATATGGTCCCACTGACGCCGGATGCCCAGTGCATGTTGATGTACTCCTCAGGGACGACAGGACTGCCCAAGGGGGTCATCATTACCCATGGGATGATGGTCTGGGCGCAAATCAACGCCAGCAGTATGCATTGCAATAGCGATATGGTGGGTTTGACGGTCATGCCGTTGTTTCACATCGGCGGTTTACAAGTGTTTACGTGTCCGGCTCTGTTCTTTGGCGGTACGGCCATTATTATGCGCACCTTTGACCCGGGTGCGGCTCTCGATGCTTTCTCAAACCCTGAACTTGGGATTACGCACTTCCTCGGTGTGCCGGCCATTTTCAACGCCCTGCGGGATCATCCCAAAAATCGCGATGCGACGTTTGATTCCTTAAGGGTGTGCATTGCTGGTGCTGAAGCGGTGCCAGCCGCGCTGGTGAATTGGTGGTACGAGCGCGGAGTCGTGATTCAGGAGGGTTATGGAATGACCGAAAACATGGCGAGCTGTTGCATCTTGGGTTATGACGATGTGCCTGCGCGGGTCGGATCTGCTGGAAAAGCGTTACGGCACACCGAAATTAAAATTGTTAGAGAAGATGGGGGTGAGGCTGCCCCAGGGGAAGCGGGTGAACTGTGGTGCCGCGGCCCTGTTGTTACGCCAGGGTATTGGCGGCGACCGGATGCCAATGCGGAGACTTTTGTAGACGGCTGGCTTCGTACGGGCGACATTGCAAGCTGCGATGAAGACGGCTACATCACAATCGAAGACCGTTTGAAGGACATGTACATCTCAGGCGGTGAAAATGTTTATCCGGCTGAGGTCGAGAACATCTTGTATGAATTGAAAGAGATCCGAGAAGTCGCTGTGATTGGGGTTGCCGATGAGCAATGGGGTGAGGCCGGCTGCGCTGTGGTTGCCCTGCAAGACGGCGCAGTGCTGGATGCTGATCAAGTCAGACGGCATACGCACGATCGGCTCGCGCGCTTTAAACAGCCGAAATATGTGATCTATACTGATGCCTTACCGCGAAACGCAACCGGCAAGGTTCAGAAGTTCGTGTTGA
>JABGTE010000047.1 GCA_018647445.1 Gammaproteobacteria bacterium | reverse complement strand
TATGTGGCAAAATTTCGAGTCTCGCCCACATCATACTTGTGGCTCTCAGTTTTCCAGTTCGCTTCTATGGGCAAGTGACAGCCGCCACACGAGGTTGACCAAGACAAATGACAGCTATAGCAGGTCATGTTGTCCCCATGTGCGATCTGCTCATAACCTGATTCGCCACTACTTTTCTTCTTGGACGACTGTACCAACTTTGCGGCCGCCGCCTTTTCATTATAGCTTCCGTGTGTTGGATCAACTGCATCTCGGGTTAACGACACTTCCCACTCGAGGTTGGGGTCCAGAACAGAACGCTGAATCAAGGTCCTCGCGCCCGCGGCCTCAACCCATTCAAAGCGTTTTTTACCATCTGAGTTCCTAATCAGACTCAAATCCTCTCCGCCCATCGGCGCAGCAACATTTGACGTCATTAAGGTTGGATAGCTATCGGTCGTGCCATGACAATCTTTACAGCCGATCTGTACCGCGTTCGCGACTTCTCCATGAATAAACCCATTGCCATGACCATCTTGGCTAAAGTGGCAGTCCACACACTGCATGCCCTTCTCGGCATGAATTGACATGAGGTGCACGGCTTTACCCGGGTTAACGCCAATTTCCACAAACTTCGCCTCGCCCTCTTTGCGAAACTTTTCAGGGTCATCGTTATCGACTTTGTTACCTGCCTCATCTAATAGGTTCCCGGCTCTATCTCGTTTGAATACCGCCCTAAAATTCCATCCATGCCCATGATAGTCAGCAAACTGGGTATCTTTCAGCGTCGTATTCAGGTCGTAGACGTCTCTTAAGAAGTCTTCACTTGCCCACTTGCCTCTGGGCGCCGCGCCTTCCGGGTTTCTGTCGAGCACGGCTCGTGCCTCGTCACTTGTGGGGTAAACTTGTTCCTCCGGCCACATCGAAGGGGCATCGGACTCATAGTCCCACATCGTATAACCAAGATAAGAGTTGAGAAAAATATTGGGCTGATGCATGTGACAAGTCATGCATTGAGAAGTAGGTATAGCCGACGTGAACACGTGTTCTATCGGGTGCCCAGATTCATTTTTGTCTATGGTGATGTCAGAGGTGAAGCTTTTTCCATCTCGACCATATTTGGCATACGTTAAGCTGTGTCTCGGTTCTCGATCGTTCGCATAAACAACGTGGCAGGACGCACACCCACTGGCCCTATAGTCTCCTTGCTGATCGTTCGTGCCCATCATTGTCGTAAAGGGATCATTCAATCTGGTCTTGTGTATATTCAAGACAGGAATCGCTACTCTTAATCCGGTGCCAGGTCCTCGGTTAGACTGTCTAATATCCGGGCGCCCAGGTTCTTCCAATCGCTGCAGCAACCCAGTGGCATTCGGCAGTCCGATTTCGGGAAACTGTGTGTTGATATTCCGCCCGCCTTTTTCAAAAACACGAAAGACATCTGCCGGCGGCACCACCTGCCAAGCCGGCAAAGGCAAGAGAGACGGCAGCGCACCTCTAAGCTTTTCTTTTTCGCTGAGCGTCCCATCAAGATCTGTTGGACTAGTCAACATTGCAGGCAGTCCTTCCAGCGTATGCGCCTCGCCAAGGATATAGTTTTTGTATGGCAAGATACCGTTATTGTATGAGGCGCCACCCCAAAGCATGGCGCCCGTTGCCATCAAAGACCGCTCAGCCGCTTCAATAGTATCAAGATGACAAGCCCCACAGGCCATCCGCACAACGCGATAATCTGATGGGTTCATAAAGCGGACGAACTCTGCCGACTCTTTTAAAAGTTTCGCAAAGGAGCGTTTAGGATTCTCACTACCCGGCCAAACACTCGGGTAGGTAGGTAGGACATGGGCCGCCTCCATTGCCGCTTTGTAACCAGATGGGTAATCATGGTCATCCCCATCGGCGTCATAATGATCGTCAACATGATGATCCTTTCCTGGGCGATCTTTGACTGCATGATCTTTATCAGCATGACGCTCGGCCGAAGCATGCGACGCCTCCGACGCAAACCAAAGATCCCCTGCCCACTGAACATTGGCGTTCCCACCGTGACAGTCAGTACACCCCAGCACAACGCTTGGCGCCTTGTGCATGGTTTTATGCTCAGCTTTCGCGTGGCAGGTTTGACAACCCGCCGTTTTCAGCCTTGCGGTCGCAGCGTCTTGAAAGGGCGGTGCTGGCACCATCTCAGGATAGCTCCGAGCAAAGGCCTCACCCATTCCTTTGCCTGCGCCCAGGCAGGCGCTGACCCCGAGCAGCTGCGTCAACAATAATAATAACAAAAATCTTAAAATCATATATATATCAATAACTTAAAACTATATTAAGGAGGCCGCTATAAAAGCGATCATCATCTCGAGTACTGTCAAATAAACGACCAAAACCGGCGCCCGGCGCCAGCTCCGCATAAGAAAATCGAATCACAAAATTTTGAATAAAGCCAGGTCGATAGATTAAAGAGGTTGAGGCATCAACGCCGATCTTGCGGGTGAGGCCACCCTGCATCCTCAGCTGGCTTATCCCATCAACTTCATCGAACCAAAGATGATTGTAATTTACAGACCACCGCAAGCTCGGCGTCAGGTCGAAATCAGCACCGACGCCTAAAAGCATCAATCCAGGATTACTGAAAAAGCTTTGCCCCTGCTCTTTGGAAGAACGAAGCGAGGGTAGTAACCCGTTGCGGCCGTTTAAGCCAATCCCTCGGCCCCCACCTACGAAGGGTATCGTTTGACGCATCCAGTAACTGGTGTCTGCACCAGCGATAAGTGGATTCTCAAAGATCGCATCAAATCCCGATGCTTTGTCATCAAACACATTATCATCGCCGGATGCATAAACCCCGGACAATCGATAACGCTGCCAATCGTTATCCACAGAGAGTTCTAAGGCAACAAAGTGGCTCCTGATTTTACTGGGCCGAGAAGTCATGGGGTTATTTTTATCTCGGCCAAATGCCGCGTAGGCAGACCCTGATACATTGAGTCTCCCGTATCTTCCATCAAGGGAATAACCTAGGTAGGTAACGTGATAGCGACGGGGCCGCAGATCACCGATCAAAGCAGGCCTTGTGGGGAAGCCGTTGGCATCAATTGCCGGCCTGCGATCTTCCTCATTCACATTAGCGGTAATTGAGATTTGGCTGGTTAGGCCTGGGGACGGGAAGTCTTGACGATAAAGGTTTGCCGTTAAAATATGATCCCGCCGGAGCGGCGTGCTCAAGTCATTCAGACCACTATTCACGTCTTTATCAAGCCGTCGAAAGTACGCTAGGTTGTATTGATACCGGTTATTGTCTCGATTGCCGAAGAGCCTAACTCCCATCAAGGAGTCTTGAAGCAGAAAGCCTCTGAAGTCGCTCGAAAATGGTTGGATCCCTAAACGTATCGAGTCAAAATCGTAGCGACTTCCAACATTCCTTATATGATAGTCGTAAAAGGCTTCTTGCAGAGAGCCGAAATTTCGGCTTCTCTTCCCAAATTTACTCGGTTGTACATAGAGGATCCGACGCTCGTTAATATCGACCCGATTAAAATTGAATGCGGGCGTTAATCGGAGCTCCCAATCTTGCGGTTTAAAAGTCGTTGACCCCTTAATGAGCGATAGACTCGCAATGATCGTCTGACTGAAAATATTGCTTTGGCCATCTCCGTGAAGGTCATACTGCCCTGCGTTACCTGTTGTCTGAATCCCTACTGGAATCGGAAAGGTTCGAGGTTCGATGACAGTATCTGAGACCAAGCCCAAGGCAAAAAACAAATCTTTAGAACCCAGTATTGGCCGATCGCCCTTCAAGGTGTTCTGGTTATAAGGATCCCACCAGCGTTCATTCACACCGATAGACTCAACAATTCGCCATCGATCAGGCAAGGCTTCTAACAACCCACCCTCGCGCTGCAACAACCGAATATCTAGCGGAGCCAAACGGTCTAGATTCTGCCGAGACCGATTCGGCCGAGGGTTTCCTGCAACAGCAACAGAGTCGTTACTGATTTTCAGCGATTTTTGATCCGGATCGAGCTCACCAAAGGCTTGGTCCGGAAGCAGCATCACCAGCGCAATAAGCAGTAGGTTATTTACCATTACAAACCTGTTGCTCGCTTTCGTCGAGAAAAGGATTAAAAGGGCACGAGATGTACCGTAACCGAACGTTCTCGACTTCAATCGTGTCCGCTCTTATTTCTTTCGGCGCATTCCCAAGCGTGCCTAAAGCTTCTCCTACTCGATGCACACTTAAAAAAGCAATCATGTCATCCTGGTCAACCCCATCGCCCGATACACCAATGCCACCAATCAAAGTTGATCCACGATAAATGGGCACGCTTCCTGGGAAAATCTGAATGCCGTTTCCAAGCAAATGGATATCGCCACCCTCATTTAACAACCCGACGCACTCATTCGCGGCTCCTTTATCAGAAGTCCCATCAACAAAGCCTAAGTGGTTCACCACTTCTGGACGCACAAGACTTTCCTGCAACCCGGTGGCAAATGGACTCCACTCCGTTATCGGCCTAGACAAAGGCCCATTAGGCCGTCCTAGCTCACCATCTGGGAAGTAGGGCCTCGATAGATTCCCGCCCGCTCTATCCGAAAATGCATGCAGTCCCGTTAAGGCGAGCGGATCATTCAGAAACACACGCACCCTTTGAACGTAGTCCGAAATTTCATCTCTGTTCAAACCTGTTAAATAGGTCGCAGCCAACTTACTAGAGAAAAAAGTCGCCGTACGGGCTTTTTGAACGGCAACATCGAGCCCAAAAATCGGCGCGTCTGAGCCAACCACTAACCCCAAGATTTCGCCCGTTGTATCTACAACAACCATGGACACGCGAGCCGACTGGTTGAGCGGTCGCCGAATTTGTCCGCGTGCTGCAGACATCGTCTGATGAGCTGTTTCGAGAAGCAGCCTGACTTCATCCTGAGTTAAGGGCGTTTCACTTCCATTGCCATCGGCTGCAGCTTTTATTGGGAATCGATTGCCGCCTGCACCGTCGCTTAAAATAAACGCGTCCGGAATCGAAAACTCATCTGGCGTTACCGGTCTAATACCGGATCCTTCTTGACCGTACTGCTGGCCGGTTTTGATACCTTGAGCCGAATTGAAGTAGCCTGGAACTGAAATCAAACTGGCTTCGATCAAGTCTCTATCAGGCTGCGTGAGTTCATTAACGAGATTACTATCGGGCTCTACAATCTCTGCATCTGAGTACCTGAGCAAGGTGCCGTCCACTGAAATTTTGTCCGCTCGGATCGTAGCGGGTGGCAAAAAGTGTGACGCGGCTAAAAGCGCAATCGCCTCATCGACATCTTCGTCAAAATCTTCAACGTTATCGTCAAAACCATAAACTGCTTTCGTGCTAACACCAATCCCACCGACTAAAACACCTTCCTTATAGAGTGGGAACCCGCCAGGATCAGCCGACATTCCGAGCGGCGATTTTCTGGGTCCGATGTTGCGGTTTATCACAGCTTCAGCGGAGGCCATCACATCCGAACAGGCTAATTGAGAAAACTGCAGCCCAAATAAGGGTCCGCTTTCCAAACCAACGGTGTACGTAGTGGGCGGAAAATGGGGCTGAATGATCATGCTCGCTGTGCGCGTGCTGAAGGCATTTGCACCAGATGAGACATACGCGCCGGTGACCGCTTTGGCGATTGCGACCGCCGTTCTCGGCACCAGCGCAGATTGCAAGCCAACGTTTCCTGCCGCCGTGTCCGCGCCCGGCCCTGGCGCAATTTGTACGTACCGAGTGCTTACCCCGTGCTCAGACACAGCTAAAACATTACCAACTCGATCACTAATACTCACAATACCCGTAGCATCACGCGCAATCATCTCCTCGATCGCGCGATCTAAAATACCCGCCACGTCTTCGGGCATCAGCCGCTTTGCCTCGACCGCCGCCTCATCAGACGACAGAGCCGCCGGCTGCGGCAATGGCGCCTGCTCGACCGACTCAGAACTACCGCAAGCGGTTAGCAAAACAATCGTAAAGCGACTAAAAGTTTTTATCGCCTCCCTAAAAATTTTTTCACCCCGTACCCTTAGTCTTAGAAATATTATCGGACTGACCACTAGGATAACTGAAATAATTTATTTTATTTCATAAATTTTATAGACAAAAAAACAACAACCCCCTCATGATGCGATTTAGCCCTAAAACTTAGGGTATTCATCGGACAAACTTACTTGCTAACCATTAAAAATGGTCACAACCGTCGCGCGGGATCTGTTTCCGTTCGCAACTCAGTTGGTTTTTTATCTAGAATCTCAGCTAAAACAAAAAGGACTTTCCCAGCATGATCGAATACCACCTAGATATCCAAACCCAAGATGGCCCGATGAACACCTTCGTGACCCATCCGGAAGAAAACGGCCCCTTCCCAGTAGTGTTATTTTATATGGATGCGCCCGGCAAACGCGAAGAACTACACGACATGGCCAGAAGAATTGCGACCACCGGTTACGTTGTTGTCTTGCCAAATCTTTACTACCGAAAAACAAAAGAATTTGTTTGGGACCGAACGGATGCGGCCATGAAAGCGATGTTCGAGATGACCAAGCACTTGTCACTTGACTTAATTATGCAAGATACGGCCGCTCTGCTCGATTTCGTGGATGGATTCGATGCCGCCAACAGCGACCGGATTGGCGCCGTAGGCTACTGTATGAGCGGCCCATTTGTATTCAAAGCCGCCGGCTCCTATCCCAACCGAATCGCCTGTGCGGCTTCGATCTACGGCGCGAACTTACTCACCAAACGAGACGATTCGCCTCATCTTACCGCTAAGAACATAACCGGTGAGATGTATTTCGCCTGTGCCGAGATTGATCACTTTGCCCCCATAGATACCATCGATGCGCTTGAGCGCCATCTTGCTAAAAGCCAGATTAACTACCGATTAGAGTGGTACCCTGGCGCAGAGCATGGCTTTGCCTTCCCTGGCCGCGGCGCGATCTATCACAAACCCAGCGCAGAGCGGCATTGGGAACGATTGCATGATTTGTTTGACCGCAACTTAAAGCTTGATGGTTGAATGGCTGCATGGCTGCATGGTTTTTCGAGCGTAAACCGCTAAAGCGAACTCTGATTTTGACAAAACCCCTTAATCTTTAAATATCCTGAGTTCGCCGCGGCACTGATTGTAATACGACCGCTTTTGGGACACTCACCCAGACCGGGCGCAACCTGCGCTCGCACTGCCGCCTACGCGCACCCCTTTTCCCTTCTTCAAAACAGCGTTTCGCAGCGGACCGGCTCGGGAAGTCGAACCACCCCTGCTGATTCTGTGATAAGTTACCCCCGATTGAAAACGCCAAGGCTATTGCTGTGAATCAAAATTTTTCGAATCGCTACCTGATCCTGGTGGTCTTTATCTTCACGTTAGCTTCGACTTTCTCAATCATCGATCGACAGATTCTCAACGTCATGATTGGCCCCATCAAGCGTGATTTGGGCGGCATTTCCGACACGCAAGTCTCGCTTATCATGGGATTCGCTTTTGCCCTATTTTATACGCTGATGACCTATCCCGCAGGTCGAATCGCAGACCGCTACAATCGAATCAAATTAATGACAGCGGGCATTGCCGGTTGGAGTTTCATGACCATGATGTGCGGCGCTGCTTCACAATACTGGCAGCTCTTTCTTGCCCGGATGGGCGTTGGCGTCGGTGAGGCAACGCTCGGGCCCGCGGCAAACTCAGCCCTGGCTGACTATTTCCCGCCTGAGCGCCTTCCAATTGCAATCGGCATTGTGGCCTCTGCGCCATTTATCGGCCAAGGACTGGCTAACATCGCCGGCGGACCTTTAATTGACTATCTTGAAAGCACACCCAATTTTGTCGTGCCCGTTTTAGGGGAGATCTATTCTTGGCAGATGGTTTTAATGCTGGTTGGCGCACCAGGCCTGCTCGTCGCGCTCGCTATGTGGTTTTTAATTGAGCCCGATCGCAAAAATAAGCAGCTGGCGGAGGATACCTCGGTTCCAATGAAAGACGTTTGGTCCTTCATTAAAAGTCGAAAACATTTTTTCTTTTTCGTCTTCCTCGGTTACTTGTGCCTTGCAACCCAAGGCTGGTCTTTGTTCAGCTGGCTGGTGGAATACTTTGTTAGAAACCACGAATGGAGCCGAACGGAAATTGGTTTATCCTATGGCAGCATCGCGCTTGTTGTTGGGATAATCGGCAGCGTTACTGGCGGGCTATTTGCGAGCGCTATGATTAAACGCGGCAAAGTGGACGCAACGTTGCGAGTCGTCCTTTATTCTACCGTCGCGCTGCTGCCTTTGGCAGCCTTCCTAACCGTGGCGCCCAACCCATATGTTGCATTGGCCCTGCTCGTTCCCGTAACGTTTTGTATGGCGATGCCGCCAGGTCTCATTATCGCCACCTTGCAGACAGTATCTCCAAATGAGCTTCGCGGCCAGATGGTTGCCTTTTACCTGATCGCAGTCAACTTCTTATCCTATAGTTTTGCGCCGTCGCTACCTGCGGTAATCAGCGACTTTGTGTTCGAAAGTGAGCTGGCATTGGGTCAATCAATTTCACTACTCGCTTTGATTAACTACTCGGTTGCAATTATCTGCCTTGGCCTGAGCCTAAAATACTTCAGGCAGGCCATCGAGCGGACCCAATCTTGGCGTAACTAACCCTGCGACAAAAACATCGGAGAAACCCCTATGAAGACCCCCTTCCCCATATCACCGGAGGAACTCACAACAGACTGGTTGAGCCTCGTATTGGATTGCCAGGTCGATGCTTTCTCTGTCAAACCGTTAGGCGAAGGGGTCGGCATCTTAGGCCTCGTCACCCGCGTAACGCTTGAAGGCGAGGCATGCCCGAAGACATTGATCGCAAAGTTCCAATCGCCAGTCGCCGATAATCGGGCGGTTGCAGGGCTTTATCAAATGTACGAGCGGGAAATTACCTTTTACACTGAGATTGCACCCACCCTATCGATTCGCGCACCCAGTTGCTTTCATGCGGGCTACGATCCAGCCTCCCGCGCCTTCGTGCTCCTGCTAGAGGATCTAGATCAATACGAGATTGGCGATCAGGTTGCGGGCTGTAGCATTGAGCAATGCGAGCAGGTGGTTAAAGCTTTGGCAAAATTTCATGCTGAGACCTTCAAAACGACGGCGTTCCCGTCGATCGAGCGACACAATAATGAAGCTCAGGTTACTGGCATGCAAGCTGGGTTTTCAGCCGGCTGGCCGGTGGTTAAAACGTTGTTTCCGGAGCTGATCTCGGAGCAGGCCGAGCGCCTCGCCGTCAGGCTCCCGGACCAATTGCCGGCACTGCTTGACGCCATCACCGCAGACCCGATCTGCATCAGCCATGGCGATATGCGGCTCGACAATATCTTTTTTGGCGCGGATCACATTGCGCTCGTTGATTTTCAGGCGGTATCAAAATCCGCACCAGAACATGACCTTGCCTACTTTTTAACGCAAAGCCCCAGCGATGCCGTCCGTAATGCGAAAGATTGGGTCGCGCTCTATCATGCGGAGCTCACGAAGTTGGGCGTTGACTATCCACTTGAGGATTGCCGACGACGATTCACCCAATGCGCACTGTATTTCCTTTGCTACGCCGTGGTAATTTGTAGCGCATTGGATTTGGCCAATGAACGCGGTCGAGCGCTGGGCGAAACACTACTAGGCAATTCTCTGCGTTCAATTGACGCGCTGGATGCATTTGATTTATTAACCTAAGGATTTACAGATGAAATTAGAAGGAAAAGTTGCCGCTATCACGGGCGGATCAGCAGGAATCGGCCGCGCGATTGCTGAGGCTTTTCTCGCCGAAGGCGCGAAAGTTGCAATCATGGCGAGAAACCCAGCGAAAGCCGAGGCGATGCTTGCCGAACTTAACGCGGGTGATCACTTAATTTTCATCCAAGGCGATGCCATGGATCAGGCCTCAATCGAGCATTTCGTCACTGGCACGGCCGAGCAATTTGGTCGATTAGATATCCTAGTCAACAACGCAGGTGGTGCGGGTGACTTACAACCGGCGGCAAATCTCAGCGATGAATCATTTGATGAATGTATGAAATGGAATGTGTATTCCACTTTTTGGGGTACCCGCCGAGCCTTGCAGCTTATGCTCCCTCAAAAATGGGGCCGCATCATTAATATCTCGTCAATGGAAGGCAAGCACGGCAAGCCAGTATTGACAGCTTATAGCGCTGCGAAACATGCCGTGAACGGCATGACAAAATCAATCGCTCGAGAGGTTGGCACTGAGGGTATCACCGTAAACGCCATCTGTCCTGGGCTGATCATCACGGACATTGTTCGGGACAATGGCCCCAAGACCGCTGAGGCAATGGGTATGACCTTCGATGAAATGGTCACCGCCTTCTCTCAAGAAGCTGCAATTAAACGGCCCAACACCGTCGAAGAAGTGGCGGCCGTTGCCGTTCTGCTTGCCAGCGATTTGGGCGGCGGGATCACTGGTGCGCTGCTGAGCGTCGATGGCGGTACGGCTCAGTACTAACTGATAAATCGCTTATGGGGTCGCCTGGCCCGCGTCAATCGACCCCATACCTTGTTTAGTTTTGGCGCTGGTCCACCGGGCCGCGCTTCTTAACCCTCTGCGCCTAACCATTTATTAGTCATCAAACCAGTGACGATTGTCTAACGGAGCGCACAAGGCCGGCTACTGATCCAGAAAACTCTTCAGATGGTCTGAACGACTTGGGTGTCGCAATTTGCGCAGGGCCTTCGCTTCGATTTGTCGTATCCGCTCTCGAGTGACATCAAACTGCTTACCAACCTCTTCCAACGTGTGATCAGTATTCATATCAATACCAAACCGCATGCGAAGCACTTTTGCTTCTCTTGCCGTTAAACCTGCCAAGATATTACGCGTGGCATCCCGCAAACCTTCCTCTGTCGCAACGTCCAAAGGCGCGCCCACTGCGGCCGCATCCCCATTGGCATCCTCACCCAGAAAGTCTCCTAAAGAGGAGTCGTCGTCATCACCAATCGGCGTTTCCATGGAGATTGGCTCCTTGGCAATCTTAAGCACACGACGCACTTTTTCTTCAGGCATTTCCATGCGGACACCGAGTTCTTCCGGCGTTGGGTCCCGACCCATCTCTTGGAGCATTTGCCGTGAAATCCGGGACAATTTATTGATCGTTTCGATCATATGCACGGGAATACGAATGGTTCTTGCTTGATCTGCGATTGAACGCGTAATTGCTTGACGAATCCACCAAGTTGCATAAGTCGAGAATTTATAGCCTCGGCGATACTCAAATTTATCGACGGCTTTCATCAACCCAATATTGCCTTCTTGGATCAGGTCTAAAAACTGCAAACCCCGGTTAGTATATTTCTTGGCAATTGAGATCACCAAGCGAAGGTTGGCCTCAACCATATCCTTCTTCGCACGACGCGCTTTTGCTTCGCCAATAAATAGCCGACGATTCAGGTCCTTCAAATCGGCAACGGTCAGGCCCGCTTCTTCGGAAATACTGACAATCCGTTTTTGGGCCCGGATTACGTCGTCCTGAACACCCTTTAATTTACTAACGCCAGCTTTGATTTGCTTGGCAACCCATTTCAAGTCACATTCATTACCCGGGAAAGCGTCCATGAACGCTTTTCGACTCATGCCGGCCTCACGAACGCAGAGCGCGATGATCTGGCGTTCTAAGCGGCGAATTTCTTGGTGCGGCGCTTTGACCTCTCTGACAATTTTTTCGTACTCTTTCGGAACGAACTTAAAGTACTGGAAGGCGACCGCTAACGCTGCAATTTCTTTCTGCGCCGCATCGGATTGGCGTCCGTTTCGTTTAATTGAACGCGTCGTTTTAGCCAGCTGTTTTTCTAATATACCGAAGCGTTCGGCGGCGAGATCTGCATCGGGCCCGTTGTCCACTTCAGCGGCATCTTCGTCTTTGGCCTCTCCCGGCACGACTTGAGCCGCGGGCGCAACGTGCTCAGCAGGGTCTAAAAAGCCGATGATCAAATCAATCAGCTTGCCGTCTTCTTGTTGGGTTTCTTGATAGCGACTAATAATGCGCTCAACAACACCTGGGAATCCAGATGCGGCATCGAGCACATCTCGAATGCCTTCTTCGATCCGCTTAGCGATTTCGATTTCACCCTCACGCGTCAGCAAGTCAACCGTACCCATCTCCCGCATGTACATCCGCACCGGATCGGTTGTTCGTCCCGTTTCATTTTCAACGGCCACGAGTACGGCCGCCGCCTCATCTGCAGCAAGATCATCGGTGACATCGGCTTCAACCATTAGATCATCCGCTTCTGGAGCCGATTCAGCGACCGTGATCCCCATGTCATTGATCATGCCGATAATATCTTCGATCTGTTCAGGATCTGAGATATCGTCTGGCAAATGGTCATTCACCTCAGAATAGGTGAGAAAACCCTGCTCTCTGCCTAGAGCAATGAGCTTCTTTAATCTTGATTGTTTTTGAGCAAGACCGCTGGCCATAACACCCCTCTTTTACTTCATCCCCCCAAAGGACAAATCAGTATAGGGTCGTCTTGGGCGTTTAGCCAGTCCAGAGCCAAGCTGGGCGTACTAGAATGGTAGAAAATTCATGGGATTAATGATGGGTCATCGCCCGCCGGCGCCTTTGAAAAATACTGCCGAATCAGCCCACGCTCATCTTCGGACAATTGCGACGGCGGCTTTTGTAACAATGCGTCAATCTGGGCCCGACCATCCTGCTGATTATAGCGTTTGAACTTGCTTTTCATAAGCCCTATAAACTCGTCCTTAAGATGCTCTGTTGGCAGTAAAGGCTTGTATTCAAATGCTTTTTTTAAAAAGCCTTGCTCTGGTTTTCCACTGAATTTTGCGAGAATCTCACCGGGAGAACTCAAACTGCCCGCGTGCACGTCACAAGCAATCGTCCGAAGCAACTGATCTTGATCCCCGCGCGTTAAGCACTCAAAGGCCTCGACCTGAAATTCCAAAGCCAGCTCCGGCTGGAGAATCAGTAGCGATAATGCGGGGTCCAGACTCGCATTAATCAGCATCTCCGGTGCTTGAGCATCTTGAACCTCCGGCGGCACCTCATCATACCGCGGCCGAACATCTTGAGCGGTGCTTTCAAACGAGCTGTCATATTTTACCGTCACATCTTGAAGCCTTTGGGTCGACAACCCCGTATTCTGCGAAAGGGCATCAATCATGAGCTGCCGAAACACCCCTTCCGGCATTAAATTAATCAGGGGCATTGCGTCTTTACTGAGGGCGGCTTTACCGGCAATCCCGGTCGGATCAAGACCGTTTTCTTTCAAATCTTGCGCCAGCTTTTCAAAGAGCCAGTCAGCGACCGAATGTGATGCCGCAAGCTTTGCAAGAAACGCCGCTTGCCCAACCCGCCTAACCAATGAATCGGGGTCGTCACCATCAGGAAGAAACATGAACCGGGCGCTTCGACCGTCGCTCAAATGCGGCAGGACCGTCAGCATCGCTTTCCAGGCGGCACGCCGGCCTGCAGCGTCGCCGTCAAAACAAAATATAATCTCCGAGACTTGGCGAAACATTCTTTGGATATGCTCATCAGACGTCGCCGTACCCAAGGTCGCAACCGCAAACTCAATTTGGTTTTGCGCCAACGCCACCACGTCCATGTAACCCTCGACAACCAGCAACCTTGACAACTTTTTTTGGCTGCGCCTAGCCTCGAATAAACCATAGAGCTCTCGCCCTTTATGGAACACGGCTGTTTCGGGCGAGTTGAGATATTTCGGCTTGCCATCACCGATCACTCGACCGCCGAACGCGATGGTTCGCCCTCGTAGATCCCGAATCGGGAACATCACTCGATCCCGAAAACGATCATAGCGTTTAGCCTCAGCATCTTGAGTCACCACGAGACCTGCGTCTAAAAGACGACTCAGATAGCTTGACGAGTCTGGCTTTAACGCCAGCAGATTCTGCCAACCGGGCGGCGCGAACCCTATTTCAAACCGGTTCGCCACCTCGCCCGTCAGGCCTCTCTGTTTCAAATAATCAACCGCCCGTGCCCGCTGAGGGCTCGATCGAAGCTGTTGTTTATAAAAATCTTTTGCATCTGTAAGGGTGTCAAAAATCAATTTGCGCTGCTCGACCGCCTCTCGGTCCTCAGTTGAGGCATCGTTTGGCACCGCCAACCCTAGACGGCTCGCGAGGGACTCCACCGCCGACAAAAAATCCATGCGATCGAATTCCATTAAGAATTTCAATGCCGACCCAGAGGCCTGACAGCCGAAACAGTAATAGAACTGCTTTTCCTGACTTACCGAGAAACTGGGGGATTTTTCTTGATGGAACGGGCACAGACCGGAAAAGTTTTGCCCCGTCTTCTTCAATGCGACCCGGGACTCGATTATCTCAACGATATCGGTTCGGGCAAGAAGCTCATCAATAAAAGTAGGAGGAATCACCGCGATACCAAAGCACTTTAACGGCTAAGGAGTGTGGCAGGGGCCTTATCGATTCGCAAGCTAACCCTGACTTAATTGCGCCTTGACCAGTTGGCCCACCTTCGCCATGTCGGCCCGACCCTGCGCCCGGTCTTTAACCGAGCCCATTACCTGGCCCATTTTCGACATTTCTCGAGCCCCGGCGGCTTCAATGGCCTCTTCAATGAGCGCTAAGACCGCCTCATCGGATAGGGGTTCAGGCAAATACTGTGCGATCAAGTCAAGTTCAAACTGCTCTTGGTCTGCAAGATCTTGACGATCTGCAGCAAGATACTGGCTTAAAGAGTCTCTTCTTTGTTTCACCATCTTCTCAAGGATCACCAACACATCCTGATCGGATAATTCAATTCGCTCATCAACTTCTCGACGCTTCAACTCGGCCATAATCAAGCGCAGTGTCCCCAAGGTTTGCTTGGCGCGTGCCCGCATGGCATTTTTAACATCGTTTTGCAGTCGATCTTTCAGGGATTCTGACATAAAACACCTCGATGACTCATGAGAAGGGAGATTAAGGGGCGCTGGAGAAGACGCAACGACGCTCAGAGGCTGTATGACGTACTGTCGTCTTGGGCTATGAGGGTCATAGCCCGCTTAGAGGGCACTAACTAGTAGAGCCGCTCCATTTTTCTTGATTCTCTTTGTACTTTTTTCGCGTACCGCTTCACAGCTGCTGCTGCTTTACGCTTCCGAATTGACGTTGGCTTTTCATAGAACTCGCGTTTACGGACATCCGCCAGAACACCGGCTTTTTCGCAAGACCGCTTAAAGCGACGGAGCGCGATATCGAACGGTTCGTTTTCTTTTACTTTTACGTAGGGCATTGTTTGTTTTACACCAGCCAAATGGAGAGCGGATTCTAAACACAATCCAGAACAATTGCAAAAGCCCCAACGAGACCAAACCTTTTAGTCCAGGCTAACTTAATCTTTGCCCCCGCGCGCCAATCGATGCAGACGAGACGCACTCCTCGGTCTATAATTATCATCTCAATCAATATCGTCTGGAGCCAAACGTGCGCGTTTTGGGGATCGAAACATCTTGTGATGAAACCGGAATTGCGCTGTATGACGATTCGCTCGGGTTAATGGCCGACCTTCTGTATAGCCAAATTGATGTCCATAAAGCGTACGGCGGCGTTGTACCTGAGCTGGCATCCCGCGACCATATCCGAAAATGCCTTCCGATGATTGATCAAATCTTGACCCAAACCGAGACCAAGCCGGATCAGATCGACGCGATTGCTTTTACGGAGGGCCCGGGCCTGATTGGCGCCCTGCTGGTTGGCGCCAGCATCGCCAAATCGCTCGCCTTGGCTTGGGACATTCCCGCCATTGGCATTCATCATATGGAGGGCCACCTGCAAGCCACCCAATTAACTGAAACGCCAACGCAATATCCCTTTGTCGCGCTCCTGGTTTCCGGCGGGCATACTCAGCTCATGGCCTGCAGCCAGCCAGGAGAATACGAAATCCTAGGCGAGTCGATGGACGATGCAGCCGGCGAAGCCTTTGACAAGGTCGCCAAGATGCTGGGATTGGGGTATCCCGGAGGACCACAGATAGCCGCTTTGGCAACCCACGGCGCCAAAGACCGATTTCACTTTCCTAGGCCTATGACCCAAAAACCAGGACTCAACTTCAGCTTCAGCGGTTTAAAGACCCATACTATGAACACCTTGCGAGCCTTAAAAGACCCGAGCGATCAGGATCGAGCCGATATAGCGCGTGCCTTTGAGGAAGCCGTTGTTGAGACCATTAAAATCAAATGTACCCGCGCGCTTGCGCAAACAGGGTACCCGACCCTTGTATTAGCCGGCGGCGTCAGCGCTAACACTCGACTTCGGGCGAGTCTTCAAACCCTGAGTCAGACGTTAAAGATTGAGGTGAGCTATCCAGACCTTAAATTCTGCACAGATAACGGCGCGATGATTGCGATTGCAGGCCTACTACGACGAAGCCAGTGGCAGCGCGATAACCATGAGATCATTGCGCGCCCGAGATGGCCCATGACCGAACTTCAAGGGCTTGCCACATGACCCGGCAAGGGCGCATTGACGTTACACAGCTTGAAATAGAAACCATCATTGGCGCTTACCCGCGAGAACGCGAGGTCTTACAAACAATCTATTTGGATCTTGCCTTGGAATATGATTTTGCGCCGCCAGCCTGCAAGGACGATCTCGCTTTGGCCATCGATTATGATGCACTCACCCAGGACCTCGCCAAACTCATCAGGACCAAACGCTTTAAACTACTAGAGACCCTGACCCTAGTTGCCGCCGACCATTTACTCACCCACTATCCGTTGACGCGGGTCGAAGTCACCGTGCACAAGCCATCTGCAATGGCGAGGGCTGCGCGAATTTCTGCAACACTGATCAAAACAGCTTCTCAATAACCACTCGAACCGGCTCCGCGCTCTGCAGATGGACGGCGCCATTAGCGGAGATCGCGCCGAGCGCCTTGATGATCGCGGCAGAGCGACTATACTGACTGTCCCTCCAAGGCAATGAACGACGTATAATGGACGACAGCCAACTCAAAATCCTGAAGGGATTAAGTCCTTTTTCCGCGCTTTCGGATGCAAACTTCATCAAGATAGCAGCACGCGGCGAGATCAAATCCCAGCCTGCTGGCGCACTTCTTTTCAAGCGCTTCAGCAATGATCCGGATTCTCATTGGCTGCTCACAGGCCAACTCAATCTCGTCAACGACGCCTTTGAAAACAGAGCTTTCACAGAGTCTGATAGTCAAACTTACGGCGCCGTCGATGATTTTCAGCCACATACGGTGTCCGCTGTTTGTGAAGCACCTTGTGCTGTTTTCACGTTATCCAAAACCGTTCAAAGTGAAATCGAAACGCTGCTTGAGGCGGCCGCAAGCACGGCAGAGAATTCGCTTTCAATCGGCAACTGGATGGAACGACTGCTCTCTACGCCACTATTTGAATTCATCCCACCGACCAACATTCAGGAACTGTTCAAGCGATTCAAAACGCGGCAGGTTACAAGTGGTGAGATCATCATCAAGCAGGGCGAGCCCGGCGACTATTTCTATATGATCAAAACAGGCTCCGTTTCTGTCCACGTTGAAATGAACGGCAAGGTCAACCAAGTTGCAAAACTCACCGCCGGCCAGAGTTTCGGTCAAGATGCCCTAGTCAGCGACCTACCAAGAAATGCGACCATCATGGCGACGGCACCGTGCGAGCTTGGAATGCTTACCGAAGCCGACTTCGAGGATCTATTATTAAGCCCCGTTATTGAAGTGATCACCCCAGCAGAAATCGAAGAAGCGGTCCGAGTTCAGGGCACGCGAGTACAAATTCTGAACCTCTATCAGCCAGATGATCTACAGCCAGAGGCTGCCGCGGAGGAGCTTGCGATCCCCTTTATGGCCTTGCGGAATCATATTCATGAGTTCTCAAAGGAGATTGTGTACGTCGTGCGGGGCCCAGCGTCGCCAAAAATCAACCTGCTGGGTGCTTATCTTCTTAATGAAGCCGGGCATACTGCTTACGTTTTAGCAGCAGACCCAGCATGAGAACCCTACATTGGACTGATCATCTACTGGCCCACGTCGATCGCGGCATAAAAACCATGACTGGCACCTTACCGGTCGCGAACGGCTTTGAGCATGACAGCCGGGCAGATGAATTAACGCCAGAGGAACAATCAAAATCCCGGCAACTCATGCGCATCAATCACTGCGGTGAAGTCTGTGCCCAAGGCCTTTACCACGGTCAAATGCTTAGTGCCCGTAATGATTCAACCAAAGTTCATTTAGAACACGCAGCGGAAGATGAACAAAAGCACCTTGTTTGGTGCCAAGAGCGCTTGCGGGAACTCAACGGACAAACCAGTTATTTAAATCCCCTCTGGTATGGCGCGTCGTTTGCCGTTGGCGCTGCAACCGGTTTAATGGGGGACCGGGTGAGCCTTGGTTTTATTGCCGCAACAGAAGAGGAAGTTTGCAAACATCTAGATCGACACTTGGCAGAACTTCCAGAGGGCGACCATCGGACCCGTGAGATCATCGCCCAAATGCAGGCGGATGAAGCTGGCCATGAACAGGCGGCTCTTGATGAGGGTGGCGCCC
>JABGTE010000048.1 GCA_018647445.1 Gammaproteobacteria bacterium | reverse complement strand
GACGACGCGCGTGCCCTAAGGCGGTATGAAGAAGCGCTGCACTATTTGCCGGAGTACGTATCTGCCAGCATTCATCTCGCTGAACTAAAAATGCAGGCGGGGGATACTGGCGCAGCTTTAGCCCTCCTGAAACCGATCGCGAAAGGTCAAGATCCTGAGCCTGCTGGACGCCTGGCCGAGTTCTTGGAAGCTGCTGGTCAGGGTAAGGTATCGGCGCCATATCGAGAGATGGCCTTGCATGGCTGGCAGGCGTTACTCGATCGTTATCCTTTGGCCTTTGCCGATCATGCGGCGGAATTTTGGTTAGGCGCGGGGAAGAACCCAGAACTAGCGCTAGAATGGGCAGCAGAGAACTACAAGAACCGACCTACACCGAGCGCAAAAGCGCTATTGTTAGAAGCCACTTTAGCGACGGTCGATTTCAAATGAAGCCCATGTGATGGCGAATAGCACTGTCAACTTCTACAGGCTGTTAAGCCGTGACGGTGATCTACTAACGCGTTTTTTTTAGTTCGCCAAACCTGCTGAATTCCGGCAACAGCATATCGACGAGCTCAAAGAGGCTCTCAAAAGCACGGACGCACCAATCGAAGTCAGAGTTCGTTGTGAATATGGCGAGTCAGTCAACCAGGCGATTGGCGAGTACGCCTATTTACCAAATCATCTTTGGACAGAGGTCTCTGGAAAATGTGCTGAGGAAGTAAGCGTTGATCGCGGTAATGTGAGGATAAGGGGAATAGACGAACACACTGTCTTAAGCCCTAGTCAAACTCAATCGGAATAAGGATTCATAGGAATACCGGTTAGCAGTTCCCACAATATTGGGATTGAAAGCCCTTAGGTGCATGGAGACTTTGCTGCAATGGTGGTGGGTAAAGGTGGCAACGCCAGGTTGGATCGCGTCGAGTTGAGGGACTCCGGAATTGGACTGATGCTGGCTCAAATGTCGATGTCTTAGGGTTTGCAGACGTGACGTTTGAAAACTTGCCGATTGACAGCTCTTTTAAGGCTGGCGCGAGGTTGAATACTGTGTCGGGTATCACGACAAAAAAAGAGTCTCCGGCTTTGATATGTTCTTACTTAGGAGCTATTTCAGGGTTGGTTTTTAACGTTCAAGGTGAACAAATCGAAAAGCCTTAGAGTCGCTCTCCGGGCTCATAAGGAAACAGGTCTTGTTTAACTGTAGTCGCTACACAGCAAGGAGTATCGACTTCTTTGGGTCTGTTCTTGGAGACATAGTGGGGGGGCAACGAAGTTATAATCTAATGAATTAATAAAACACAATTAGTTATATCGCTCTTTAAACTTCCGCCACCGCCTCCAAATTAATGAGCGCTTATTGATTTAAAACCGGTCGTCCTTGTGTCCGCAGTCAATCACTCTATAAAGCCATTTCGTTCAGTCGTAGGGCTTAAAACTGAACTTTTGTCCTCCAATGCTCGCCTCATACATTAAGCCGCCCTTTGCCAGCGTGAAGACTGCGATCCCGTTGCTATAGGCTGTCTCGACGGACACGCCTTGTTTTATCAGCACAGCGCTCGCCTGAGCGCCAAATTCAAAACGCCCTTCTGTAAATCGATTTGTGTCCCGCTCTTCCTTGAAAAAAATAATTTCTCTGAACGCTTGGCCGCCGAACTGGAAACCAAGGGAAATTTGCTTCAAAGATGTCGAACCAATGACTTGTCCGTTTTGGAAAACCTCTCCTTTGCCACTAGCGCCACCAATGCCAATGCCACCCTTAGCAACATTGTGGAAAAGCGCGAAACCATTGGCTTGTTCAAAGAAAGCCTCGAGTTCGGGAACCGCTCGAAACGCTTTAAGGGCAATCATTGTCTTCTTGCTAGCACCGGTATCAGGATCTTGGCTTTCCTTCATTGGATCCCAAGCCGCGCTTGAAGACATGGAGAACGCCGAAAATAGTAAAAGGGTAAGTAGTCTTTTGATCATTGTTCAGCTCAATTTAGGTATAAGTTTTGGGGAATGGTACCGCATAGGAGCAAAATTGCTCGCCAAGACCGATAATTTAGTTGAATTACCAGCAAGGTTTTTAAATTTGAGAGATCGTGAGCATTGATAATAATTCTAAAAAGAACCCGAAAAACTCCGGCGTGCAGTTCATACGCGCAACCACGCCACTTTAAGTGCCAAATCCGGGAGTTAAAAATCTAAAGTAGCCTTTCGAACAGGATGTCTTGATTGCCGACGCTGATTGCGTTTTGAATCCTAGCGTCTTTTGGCGAGCCGATGCGCGCTTGTAAGCCGTTGCATTGTTTTAGTCAGCAACTATTAGATCACCACGCATTCCGGGTCGCCGATGTGGCGCGTCACCATTGATCGAAACGCGGCGCGACCAATACCAAATTGCACCAGATCTTTCTGGGCAAACAGTGCGGCCTCGCGACTGATTGGTTTGGGGTCTCGAGCTTTCATATGCGCCTCAGCGACTCTTTCCATTTGAATAAAGCTGCCAACGGCTTCGGCAACACTGTTGCCAACAGTGAGTAGGCCATGGCTTCTGAGAATAATTGCTCGGGTTTTGCCCAAAGCGTCCGCGATTCGTTGCCCAGCGGCGAGGCTCTGAACTTGCACTTCCTCGTCATCAAACAGGGCATGATCTTCAAAAAAGATGCAGGATTCTTGAGTAATGGGTTGAAAAAGGCGGGCCTCAGCAGAAAATGGCGTGCCCCAGCCCGTATGCACATGCACAGCGCTGACGGCATCCGGACGGGTCCGCAATATTGGATAGTGAATATAGTAGCCGGCTACATTCACGAACCCGGTGCCAGCGGCAAGACTGCCGTCCGGTGCAACCAGCACCAAGTCGTCTGTCGTGGCTTCGTGATAGGAAACGCCATAGCGCAGCATCCAGAAGTGATCGGTTTGCTCGGGATCGCGCGCGCTGATGTGGCCGTCTCCAGCATCGCCCCAACGGTTTGCTGCCAGAAGCCGATATCCTAAGGCGCAGTCCCGTTTGCGCCGAGCGCGAACTTCTTCAACGGTTCTTTCTGCTGGATTACTGCCTTTAACTTGGTTCATCTGGGAGGTGCCTTGCGAGGTGATTGGCTTAGGAGTGTTTATGCCTTGTGCGGGTTGCGTTGTCCAGTGCAGCTGTTGTTGACTGAACCCTGAGCGTTTGCGGCCAATGGATATTGGCGTGTTATCGATCGTGTTCACCATAACTTGGCGAGGTAACCTCAACCGTTTTTGTGAGGTGCGAAAAATAGCGAGGTGTCCTGTTGCGCAGCGGTAGATGACTCTTACCGAGCTGGGCAGGTCAATTGCGGGTTTGATTTTTACTGAGGGTTTCTGCTTCTAGCTAAAAGCCGAGATCTCGTGCTAATGCCTCTGCGCCCGCGCTGTTATGATGGGCAGCTCGTCTGGAAATTTACGGGATAGCGCAGGATTCCGTCTTGAGTCTTCCTGTGCGACGATATTGGTCAAGGCATGTCCGCTATCAAAGTGAAGAGGGTCCATTTATGCAAACGACCACAAGTACGCTCAGCGCTAAGTTTTTCTATCGGAACCCCCTTTTAGTTGGCGAGCCGAAGCCAGTCTTTGGGTTGGCGCCAAGTGATCCCGATCGTCCCGATCAAGAAGGTCACTTCAAGACCGTAAAAGATGCCAGAGGGCAGAATCACAGTCT
>JABGTE010000174.1 GCA_018647445.1 Gammaproteobacteria bacterium | reverse complement strand
CCAAGCGAGATTTGGGCGTATTGAAATTGGGTAATCATGCCGGCCATTTGGCCAACAGGCGCCATGACGCGACCAGACAGCATGCTGCAGGCAATCAACCCACCCATACTCAGCTCACCCTCGGTAATCAAATAAACACCCGTCACCACGACAAACAAGGTCACCAATTGGGTGGCCCCAGCCGTCACGAACATATTCGAATTCGAGACCATGCGAAGCTGAACACCGGTGCGCGCAAGAAACGCCGTGGCTTCCTCCCAGCGCCGCTGCGTTTTTGACTCAGCGCCCAGAGCCTTAATCGTATCGAGCCCGACCAGACTTTCAATGAGGGTCGCATTACGCTGAATGCCAGCTCGATGGGTAGACTCGGACAACTCCCGCAACTTCGCCCGACCCAGACTCACATACCCCAACACCAGGATTACACCCAAAATCAGGGGGAGCAGCACCATGGGCGCGATCCAGAAAATTACGGCGCAGAAAATGACGGCAAAGGGCACATCGATCAGGGTTGTGATCGTTGCAGAATTAATGAAATCTCGAACTGAATCAAAGGCCCGCAAGTTGACCGCGTAGGTCCCCACCGAGGCCGGTCGGTGCTCAAGTCGGCTCCCCAGCACCCGCTCCATAATCTGAGCGGAGACCCCAATATCGATGCGTTCACTGGCCAAGTCGAGAAAGTGACTGCGCATCATGCGCAGGGTGAAATCCATGATCACAACAATCACCAACCCAATCGCCAAGGTCCACAGGGTCTCAACCGCATGATTGGGCACCACTCGGTCGTATACATTCATGGTGAAAAGGGGCAGCGCCAATGCAAACAGATTGATAAAGAACGCGGCAATCAGGACGTCCCGATAGACCGGTAAATTGCGGCGCACAGCAGACCAAAACCAGTGCTCATCTTTTGCTAAAGATTTTTTAGGTGCGCGCTCATCGTATTTGAATTTCGGCTGGCAGACGATGGCAATGCCATTACTAAACGCCTCGAGGTCTTCACGGCTAACATCAACGCTGGTGTCTAACAATTCAGGATAGATGACCCGCGCTGAGGTCCGGCCATCATGCCAGCTCATGAGCAAACACGCTTGCCCGGTCTCGCTCAGGATTACGGCCGGCAACAGCGCCCCAACGATCGCACTCGGCTGCTGTTTCACCAGATTACTCGTTAGCCCAATGCGCTGGGAGGCACGGGTAAATAGCCTAGGGGTCAGCAAACCCGCCTCCAGCGGTAGACCGCTGACGAGGGCCTCAACCGTCGTGGAAGTGCCATGATGGCGACTCAGGCCAATCAGGCATTGCACCAACGGATCGTTCACTTGCGTATTCATAGACCTTAACTTTCCTTAACGGCCTGCCCACTTTGGCACTCTTGCCAACGCTAACTTTGAAACTTTAACCCCGAAAGGCTCGCAATAAAAGCTCACGACGGCACAAAAACGAACTAATTAGTACTATTTTGTTTACCCTACTCGGCGACGTCATTCAGTTAAATTTGCAGATAATAATATTAAAATCATGGCTTTATTGATGATTGGTAAAAACCGATGCATAAGGAGAACGATGCTTGTAAAAGCGCTTTACCGCGATCAAGAAATAACGCACTTTGACAAGGTTAAGCGACGCTCCGAGCGCCTACTAAAACCCAGATGGCGCGAACAGGTATATGACTAGACCTGCAATAACAGATAGCGCTAGGATATTTAATCTTGAACACTGTATCGCGCGGATAGGAGAAAAAATGTTGGGGAATAAACCTGGGAACGTACCGGCCTCATCCGCAAGCGGTCCCAATCACGAACTCAGCGCCCTAGCCTGTCCAAGACAGGCTAGCGAGGTTGACCTGTTTAGCGACGGCGCCCAAGAACATTGGTATGAGGCGTATCCGTTATTACACGACGCAATGCCTGTAGTCCGCTTAAAAGGCGAAGGCCCAACCCCTGACACGGACGGCTTTATCTTAACCAAGCATGAGGACATTGCGCGGGTCGTTAAGGACCCTGAACGATTTCCGCCTCGCATACACGCCGCCATTGTCCAGATTGAGCAAGCGCAAAATGCGGGCAAAACGCTCCCAGGGGTCAATGCCATGTTGGCCTCAATGGTCACCCTGAGACCGAGCCACGAGCTCTATCGCAGCCATCGACAGGAACTCACCGACCCCTGGGTCGGTCCCGGCGCCAGCCGCCATAATGAGATGATCAAAGACTGTGCCCATCGCCTCATCGATCGTTTCACCGGCGATACAAGCATTGATTTTGTACAACAGTTCGCCCGGCCCCTGCCTCAAATGGTGATGGCCAACATGCTCGGCTTTCCAGAAGACGACATCCCGCAGCTGGCCGAATGGGGCAACGCTCAGGTCGCCGCCTTCGTTTATGGTAAGGGCCATCGCAACTTGTTGAGCAAAACCGAGTCTGAAGCACAATTTAAGAAGCTTGAGGCCTTTAAAGAATATGTCCAAGGCCACGTCGCTGAAAAACGGACGCAACCTCAGGATGATATGATCAGCTGGCTCACCCAAGTACATTATGAAGCGCTGGGGCGGCCGCTCACCGACCTTGAAGTCAATGGCGTGGTGTATGCCATGATTATCGGCGGACTCGAAACCACCCAGTATGCCCTCGAAGAAGCTGCCCAATTAATCTGTGACCGTCCCGGGCTCTGGCACACCTTGCAAGCACAACCGAACCTGATACGTAATTTTGTCGAAGAATCAATGCGCTTGCGGTCTCCGACCCAAGGCCTAAGCACGCGGTTAACCGCCCAAGACGAGGTTTTTCAGGGTGTTAAAGTGCCCAAAGGTTCTCTATTGCACCTTCGCTTTGGTGCTGGCAATGTTGATCCAGACGAGTGGGACTGCCCATTTGATCTCAACCTGCAGCGCAAGGCGCTCACCCGTCATTTAGTGTTCTCGGCCGGGCCAAGAGTCTGTCCCGGGGCAGGCATCTCTCGGCTTGAACAAAACCTAGCCTGGGAGATCTTGCTCGAGCGATTACCGGGCATTCGATATGCGCCGAACAATACCTTCGAGCACCAGCCCGGCATTATGCTCGGGACCCTTGCCCTCCATCTGGACATTACAGGCGCTGATTGAGGTCTTATCAGGCAAAAGCCGCCTCGGCCTAGCCCCGCCACCTGGGCAAAATCGCGTGTAGTCGCCTTAAACACGCATGCACGCCGCTTGCCCGTGATAGCGACCAGCTCACGTATTGGGCTCAATCCTCTAAGCTGGCAAGCAGGCCTTTCAATATTGCCTTCAGCGTGCTGAACGTGCGGCACGTTACGCCGCCTAGGTTGGGACACGCATTCAACGGTATGCAATAGCCTCTAGCATCAAGACCCGAAAAAATGCGCAGAGACTACCTCGCCGCTGCACGCCGGACGAATGAAGGACCCAAACACTGACGATTTACCTGAAAACGACGCGGCTCAGGGTGCATCCGGGCACCGCTCGGCAATTTTTCGCAAGCTTTGGTATATTAAACACAAGATAAAGCGATTCGCGTCCGACTGTCGGCGCCTGAAGACAAGGGAAGGACCCTGACAATGAATAAAAGCGACCAACCTGAAGTCGATTGGCTGATTTTCGGCCTGAGCGCCACCTTG